>NZ_JAUBPN010000021.1:0-103985 GCF_036700745.1 Microcoleus sp. S36a_B3
GGTTATTGGTTATTGGTTATTGGTTATTGGTTATTGGTTATTGGTTATTGGTTATTGGTTATTGGTTATTGGTTATTTGTTATTGGTTCTTTGTTAACAGTCAACAGTTAACAGTCAACAGTCAACAGTCAACAGTCATTTGGTCATTTGGTCATTTGGAAAAAGGCAGGATGCAGGAGGAAGAAGCAAAAATAGATACAAAGCAGGCCTTTGAGCGATCGCCCTCATAGGTTTAGTTAGATGAATTTATTTAAAATAAAAAAATGCTTTTTACAAAGCCCCAGATGCTCCCTCTTTTTTTGGCTACACTGAAGACGAGCTCAGCGAAAAATGAGTGGAAACAACAAATCTAGGATTGAGTTAAAATCCTAGATACCGTAAATGTATGTTTTAGAAAGCTATGCCAGGAACGAGACTTGAACTCGTGACACGTGGATTTTCAGTCCACTGCTCTACCAACTGAGCTATCCCGGCTTGTTTTTTCGCGCTTTACTATCCTAGCAGACACATACACAATTTAGCAAGCACTTTTCTCAACTAATTTTTAGCTCGCCCGGAACCGCCCGCCTGTAAGCTAAAAGCTGCAACCTAAAATCCAAAAATCGCAATGGCACAGCAACATCGGGCTAGCGGGGGCAACAGTCTGCTTGTCTTGGGGACAATTTGGCTGTTGGGGGCAATTAGCGATCGCCTCTGGTTTGCCTTCGATCGCTCTGTACCCGCGTGGGATCAGGCAGAATACCTCACGAGCACGCTGAATTACTGGCAGGCGCTGCAGCATCCTCAGTGGTTTTCGGGGGATTGGTGGACAAACTTCTGGCTGCTTTCGACAAAAATTCCACCCTTAACGTACATCTTAACGGTACCGTTTTTTAATGTTTTCGGTGCTGGGGGCGATCGGGCAACCCTCGTTCATTTACTATTTAGTGCAATTCTCCTCGCCTCAGTCTACAGTCTGGGCGTCAAATTATTCAACAGACAAGTCGGTTTGTGGGCCGCTGCAATTTGCGTTTTGTTACCAGGACTTTATCGGTTCCGCTTGCAATTTTTGCTCGACTATCCCCTCGCTGCTGCGATTACTTTGGCTTTCTATTGTTTGACAATGTGGAAAGAAGAAGGTTCGGCAGCGGATTTTGTAGCGGATGTAGCGGATAGAAGAAATCAGGAAAAGGGTAAAAAGTTTTACCTGAGTCGATTATCTTTCTTTTGGACGATCGCCTTTGGTATTTCTCTAGGCTTATCAATATTAGTTAAACACACTACTGTATTATTTCTGTTTGCCCCGATTGTGTGGTTGGCTGCTGGTGCTGTGCGGCAAAAAGCTTGGGCAAGATTAGGTCAATTAGCTGGTGCTTTGTTGCTGTCGGTGGCAGTGTTTGGGCCGTGGGCAAAAACTAATTGGCTGTTAATTTTGACCGGGGGAAAACGGGCAACGCTGGATTCTGCGATCGCCGAAGGAGATCCAGCCCTCAATACGATCGACGCTTGGATTTACTACATTCAGCACTTACCCGAACAGCTTTCTTGGCCTTTGTTACTGATTCCCTTAGTTGGATTGATACTTTATTGGTTCCGCAGGCAAAATAGTTCGTCAATCTTTCACCTCAACTCCTGTCGGTGGCTGGCTGTTTTTTGGGTAGGAGCTTATTTAATTAATTCTTTAAATATCAACAAAGACGACAGATATGTGATACCTTATTTGCCAGTATTATCTATTTTTTTAGCCTACTGTTTAACACTGTGGCCTCCGCGTTGGGGGCGACAAATTGGCTGGGGAACAATTGGTTTAGCAACTTTGACGATGCTGCTGCATATGTGGCCGCTGGGCGGTGCTTTTGGACATAGCTTAGTTCAACTTGTTAGCCCCGGTAATTCTAGCTATCCTTACTTGGGGAAAGAGTGGCCGCACCAAGAGGTTATTGCAGAAATTATTGCTGCGGAACCTTATTTGCAATCTACTTTAGGTGTGTTGCCTTCCACGCCGGAAATTAATCAGCACAACTTGAATTATTACGGTGCTTTGGCGAATTTTCAGGTATACGGGCGGCAGGTGGGAACTAATTTAAAAGAAGTACCGCAAGATGTGCGATCGCTTTCTTGGTTTGTCACAAAAACAGGCCCGCAAGGTTCGATTCGAGAAAAAATTAAAAAAGCTCAAAATGCTGCGGTAGATACAATTGAAAAAGGTGAAGATTTTCAGTTAGAAAAAGCTTGGTTTTTGCCTGACAATACTAATCTAAATCTTTACCGCAAGCGACGGCAGCCTGTTGAAATACAGCCGTTGAATGAAGCGCGATCGCAAGTACAATTAGAGCAAGTTACTGTTACGGGAAAAGCGATTCCCGGAGTCGCACTGCCGGTTACTTATATTTGGTCTGGGCCTTGGCAGCAGTTGCAGTCTGGTTTAGTGTTGGTAACGTGGAAACATCGGCTAGCTAGTGATATCCTAGAGTCGGGACAAGCTTTAAGGATTTTACACGATCGCGCGATCGCCCAGGGAACTTTGCATCCGGGAATTCTGGAAGCAGATAAATTTGCTGTAGGGTTTCGAGTTGTCGATCGCACGGCGATGCTAACTCCTGCTAATATTGCACCGGGAAGTTACAACCTGCAAGCTACTTATCTGAACCGAAAAACCGGCGAAACTTATCCGCTCAAGGTGCCATCGGTAACAATTCAAATCGATGCCGAACCGATAAATATGCCTTCCCAAACCATTCCGGGGAACAAAAACGATCAAAAGTTGAAAATAGTCCAGACTCTTCCCGATAACGAGGATAAGCCGGAATTAGATTTAGTGACTCAATTGCGGGCGATGGCAGTTAATTTACCGAAAGGATTAACCAGTTTAGAACCCATATTCGAGCAGATTGGACGCATTAATCAGTACGATCCAACTCAAGATTATACAGTGCAAGCGGAACAAGCACTAGAATATAGGTTGAAGCAAGAACCTAACAATCTAGAATTCGCTTATGCTTTGGCATTTTCTCGGGTATTGCAGCAAAATGTCAAAAGTGCGATCGCAGCCTTAGAAAAAGTTACCAAACTCGATTCTCAAAACCCTTATGCTTATGCTTATCTCGCCTTCGTCCAGCTTTACGGATGGCATCCCCAAGCCGCTCAAAAAGCCTTAAAACCCGCTCTTGCCCTCAACCCCAACCTGCCAGAAATTAGAGTTTTAAACGGTTTAGCCGCTCTAATGCAAGGCAATCTCATCCAAGCGTGGCAAGATTTGCAATTCCTCAAACAGTTGAAAATTTAACAATTATTAGGAATACCCAAAATGTGGTTTTACGCGCTATTTATAGCAGCAAAGTGCGGTGTACTTCGCCCTACTAACTTCCTTCTTCCTTCTTGCTAATGACATCAAATCCGGTAGCATTGGGATGATATATAGCAATCCTAAATGATTGTTGTAGGGACACGGCAGTGCCGTCTCCCGGACACGGCACTGCCGTGTCCCTACAGATGGATTTTGGGGAAATCACATTTATGTTCGCCGCACGTGATAATGATTTAGGATTGCTATATAGCCTTTCAAGCGAAAGATGAGGTACTGTCGGGAATAGGGCATAGGGCATAGGGCATAGTGCATAGGGCATAGTGCATAGGGCATAGGGCATAGGGCATACCTCACTTTTTTGAGAAAGGCTATAGTGCGAGAGTCCCCGCTCGCGAAGTCGATAGCGAGCGGGGACTCTCGCACTATCAATGATTAAAAGATATAATTCCGACGCTATCGGAAACGATATGACCAATAACCAATAACTAACAACCAATAACTAATAACAAATAACCAATAACAATAACCAATAACCAATAACCAATAACCAATAACCAATAACCAATAACCAATAACCAATAACTAATAACTTCCTCATGAATCAACTAAGAATAGTCTCTCTAATTCCCAGTGCCACCGAAATTGTAGCAGCTTTAGGATTAACCGATGCCATTGTCGGCCGTTCTCACGAATGCGACTATCCCGCAGAAATCCAGAATTTACCTGTTTGCACTCAGCCTAAATTCAATCCCGAAGGAACTAGCAGCGAAATTCACAACCGCGTCACAGAATTGTTGCAAAATGCGCTCAGCGTCTATAAAGTAGAAATAGATACTTTAGAAAAATTGCAGCCAACTCACATCATTACTCAAGCTCAATGTGAAGTTTGTGCTTGTTCTCTGACAGAGGTTGAACAAGCAGTCAGCACGCTGGTAAATAGCCAGCCGGAAATTATTTCTTTGCAGCCAAATTTGCTAGCAGAAATCTGGACGGATATTGGGCGAGTTGCTACTGCTTTGGGTGTCGATGCTCAAAGTACGATCGCACTTTTGCAATCCCGCATCGATGCTATTATCTTAAAAACCGAAACATTAACCGTTAAACCCACAGTAGCCTGCATCGAATGGATTGAACCTTTGATGGCTGCGGGAAATTGGATTCCCGAATTAGTAGCAATGGCTGGAGGCGATTCGCTGTTTGGCATTGTCGGGGAACATTCCCCCTGGTTACAATGGGAATCCCTGGTTGAAGCTAATCCCGATGTGATTATTTTTATGCCTTGCGGCTTTGATTTAAATCGCACTTGCACCGAAGCAATGGCGATCGCTCAATACACAGAATGGCAAGATTTGCAAGCAGTCAAAACCGGGAAAGTTTACATAACTGACGGCAATGCTTACTTTAACCGGCCAGGGCCGAGATTAGTGGATTCTTTAGAAATTTTAGCAGAAATTATCCATCCCGAAATCTTCGATTTTAGCTATCGCGGTCAAGGTTGGCAGCCATTTTTGCCAGTACCTGCCGCTACTCATTAACACGCATAAACGGTTCGTAGTGCGGACTTTATTCCGCATTTTTATAGGGGACTAAATTCTGCACTACGAACCAATTTTAGATCGATATAAGATGGTATCGCGGGAGATTAATTGCCCGTTCCCTCAAATTCAGTTACATTAGGATACAAAAAATGCTAATCCTACATCCCATCGGGCGGCATCAAAACCTTGTCAATTACGTGAATAACGCCGTTGCTAGCTTTGATATCAGCTTTCACAACATTAGCGCCGCCGACAGTAACTTTGCCGGGAGCAACTACCACTTTCACAGGCATACCTTCAACAGTTTTAACCTCACCGGACTTCAGGCTAGTAGATAAAACCGCACCAGAAACAACGTGGTAAGTTAAAATCTTAGTAAGTTTGGCTTTGTTAGCTGGTTTCAGCAAATTTTCCAAAGTTCCTTTTGGCAAAGCAGCAAAAGCCGCGTCTGTGGGTGCAAAAACAGTGAAAGGGCCTTTTCCTTTGAGAGTTGTCACCAAACCTGCTGCTCCCAAAGCCTTTGTCAATGTCTTGAATTGAGCGTCACCAGATGCAATAGCGACAATATCCTTAGTGGCGGCCATTGGTGTCGGTGAAGCCATTGGTTTCATGTTTTCTGCAACTTGTTGAGTTGGAGTTGCATTCTTCACATTGGTGTTGGAGTTGATGTGAGCCCAAGCCGGGAAACCAATCAACGCGCTAGCGCCGATTACTCCTGCAAAACCTGTGAGTTGTTTCATCCAGCTAGGTACATTTTGATTTTTCATTACGCTTGTATTTCCTTATGACAATAAAACAGTGAACGTGAATTCTTATGTTAGCCAAATTTCCTCAAAAGATCAGGTTGGGAAAGGCTAAGGTAGAGATAAAATGAGCTGGAATTGTCGATCGCACCAAAACTTCCTTAATATAACGCAAACTTACGGAAAAAGCGTCAACCGCTAAATCGGTAACTCAAAACCTCAATCACCGAACCGGTTTGGGGCAAGTCAGCGGGTTTAATCGAAATCGTGTCATTATTCAATCGGCGCACCGGCGTACCATCCATCAGCGCCAAGAAGTCATCTAGTGGCACCAAATCGCACGCTGCTGCATCGGCGGCTTGGGTTTTGTAATGCGTGGGAATCACCATCTTTGGTTTGAGAATTTGCAAAGTTTGCTTGGCTTCCGCCGGAGTGTAAGATTTCGGCCCTCCGCCCACGGGAATCAGCACCAAATCCGGCCGCCCGATTAAGATTTGTTCTTCAATGCCGATCGCGCCAGCAACTCCACCCAAGTGTAAAATCTTAATACCGGCTTGCTGCCAGAGCCAAGCCACATTGATCCCAAATCGCCTTCCGCCCTCCCGGTCTTTTTCCGTGCGAATCCCTTGAATCCTCAGCCCGTTCGATCGATAAGCCCCAGGCTCGTACAAAAGGCCGGGATTGCCCGAAAATCCGTCCACCGCCCCTTCATCGAGCAATCTGCTGCTAATCAGAATCAAATCAGTGGGTACTTTGGGAGAACGATAGCCAGCCGTACAGCCCAGGGGGCGAAAAGGATTCACCAGCACCCTCGCACCGCCACCGGCGAACAAAAAGCAAGTGTGGCCCAACCACTGAACCGATAAAGAATCAGCAGTTTGAGCTTGATAGCTTTCCCATCCAGATGGTAAACCAGTTGCTATAGCGGCTAGCAAACCCGTCTGTGCGTAACGTATTAATTGTCGCCGTTTCATCTTGTGGTTGCGGTTGTCGGGTGTTGGTCGTCTGTTGTTATACCACAAAACACAGTGAGTCGATTTTCGATTTTCGATTTTAGGTTTTAGATTTATATTGTGTGCGATCGCCCTGACAGCACTACAATATGGATCGCACGCGCGAACCGCAGCGATTTCTTCCTGCTTCCTCCCATCCCTTACATCCGTTACAAAAGAAGCGGACGTACTTGCTTCTTACAGTCTTTCTAAGAAATTTCGCAATAACTGCTTTCCCGAAGCAGTCAAAATACTTTCCGGGTGAAACTGCACCCCTTCAATGTGCGGATATTCCCGATGGCGCACGCCCATAATCGTGCCATCTTCAACCCAAGCCGTAATTTCCAAAACCTCTGGGCAACTCTGCTTTTCAATTACCAAACTGTGATAGCGAGTTGCAACCATCGGCGATTCCACTCCCACAAAAACTCCTACTCCGGCGTGTTCTACCTGAGAAGTTTTGCCGTGCATCAACACTGGTGCAGAAACAATTTTGCCGCCGAATACTTGACCGATACTTTGATGTCCGAGACACACGCCCAAAATTGGCATAGTCGGCCCCAATTCTTTGATTAATTCTAGAGAAATTCCCGCATCTTCCGGCCGCCCCGGCCCCGGAGAAATCACTACGGCTGCTGGCTGCAATTGTCGAATTTCTGCTAAGGAGATTTGGTCGTTGCGATAGACTTGAACTTCGCTGGCCACGGGCAAATCGGCACCTAGTTCTCCTAGATACTGTACCAAATTGTAGGTAAAACTGTCGTAGTTATCGATGACTATAATCACGGGTTAAGTTTGATTTTAGGTTTTAGATTTTAGATCTTAGATTGAGTCGCTGCCTGAATGCAATAGTTTGAAGATTTTAGATAGATGCCGAAGATAAAAATAGCTGCAATATGTACGAATAAAACTAAAAACCTCAAATTGGTCATCTAAAACCTAAGATTTGCCTTACCCAATAAGTTACGGACGGACGATCGCAATTTGCACCACTTCCCACAACGGAGGAAGCAGAAGTGCACCAGCGACTATCGCCGCCGCCATTGCCGATACCAGAACTGCTCCGGCAGCGCAGTCTTTGGCAATTTTGGCTAGTTCGTGGTAAGATTGCCCGACCGTTAAGTCTACCACCGATTCGATCGCCGTATTCAAAAGTTCCATTGCTAAAACTATACCAATGGTGACGCCGATCACAGATATTTCTACAGGTTTCAGTTGCAGATATAGCCCTAGTCCGATCGCCAAAGTGCCTATAAAAGTGTGAATCCGAAAATTTCGCTGAGTTTCAAAAGCATAACTCAACCCGCCCCAAGCGTATCTAAAACTCGTAGCTAAGCTTGATGCAATTTTCCAGGACAGTTCTCGCTTGTATTTCAAGGCTTTTTTCGGTTCGTTGTCTGTCGCACTCGAAGAGTCTTGAGGCACGATCGCAATGTGTGCAATGTTTGATGAAATAGAGGGTCGCTCTAGTGTCATAAATAACCAACTTTAAGTTACAGAGATGAATGAAAGCTAGACTTTTCAAATTTACTTAATCAAGTCTAGTTAACTTTCCTAAGTTTTTACTAAAGTTTTGGTGTAATTTCAGAAAGTTATGTTGGGCTTGATGTGATTGGTTAAGTAACCATCAACTTCAGCTATGCTGTTTGGATCTCAATATCGATCGCCCGTAGCAGTGTTTCTTGTCTGTCTAGCATTTGAGTCAGACTCTCCTCATCCGGGTGATCCCAGCCCAAAAGGTGTAGAAAACCGTGGGCTGCGAGCCAAGCTAATTCGGTTTTCAGCGGATGTCCTTGCTGCTGGGCTTGTCGCTGAGCCGTATCGATCGAGATTACGATATCACCCAAGTATAAGGGTTCAGAGGACTGCATTTCCTCTAGCTGAGGACAGTCTACCTCTAAAGCTGCGAAAGCTAGTACATCCGTCGGTCGATCGAGCTGGCGGTACTGGGCGTTGAGGGCTTGGATATCGGCATCGGCAGTTAAACGCAGGCTGACTTCGTAGCCTGGGGCGGATGGCACATCCGCCTCTTGGTTTTCCAGCCAAACGCTAAACCAATTTTCCCAAGTTTCCGTTGAAATTTCCCCGCTGGCTGCACTTTCAGGGAGGTTGGAACCGTCGGCGGACGATCGGGCTAGCCCATAACAGTCTTCGACGTTCACCTCAATTAGCATTTTCAGCATTTTTTGTCAAGCAATTTATTCAATTTTTGGGCAATTTCACATTGGGCAGGCTAATCGACTTTTTGCTTTTAGCTGGCAGATTACAGGAATCTGTAGAAGATTGCAACGGGTCGATCGCGCGATCGGACAAAAGGGCCCGCTATGGAACCCGCACAGGCGCGTGAGTGTGTGTATCGACGAGGTTTCCAGCGCCCGGTGTTCTAAGAGTTGAAATAGCGATCGAGAAAAGCCAAACCGACGAGTACGCCCAAAAGTCCGGCCGCCGTCAAAGCAAAATGAAACAAAGAAGTCGCGCGCTTGCGAACCATATTCCGCATCGCCAGCTTGACATAACTCGGTGGAGGTGCATTGTTTGTCGGCGCTGTCGGAGTTTCGGCGGCGAGCTCTTCGGAGGCGGGAGTTGTGGAGGGAGGTTGACTCATAACGGTTAGTTTAGAAGGTTAACAGAGGGGCTGCTGAAGACAGACTCGCCACGATGGTAACAAAAATGTAACGTTTTGTGTAGGATTTTTTAGGTCTCAGACGGCAGGAGGCTGGTTTCCCGCAACGCCAGAATCAGCCCAAACAGCATCGGCTTCCGACAGCGGGGGCATTAACTGGGCCGTATAATCGAGAGTAATGTCATAGGCGGCGCGATCGTACACTGTATTCAACAACGCCTGCAAATCTACAATTGGTTCCACATCGCCTTCGCGCAAAGGCAAGGGAAAACAAGGAATCGCATCCTGTAGATTAAAAACGTATAAATCCGCCCTACGTCTTTGATTGCTCCGACTCACCAAAATCCGATAATGAGCTGCAATATCATTGTCCAAAACCGGGAGAGGTTCCCAACCCCGCAACAAATCAATCTCCACAAAATTAGTGCGACTTCCGAATATCTTATCCCGCTTTTCCTCATACATTTCGCGCCCTTTTCCCGGACGTTTATTAGCAGGTGAAAGAACTTCAATCACCGTCACAACTTCCTTAGTTGCCATATCTATCACCTCCAAATACCCTTCTCTCACCTCCTCAGACATCGCCAATCTTATTTTCAAAGGTTCAGTAGTTCGTGTAGCGACAGCCACATTCGATGTAGTTGGATTTGGAGAAACGGGATTGCACAGGATAGAAACATCTGCAGGCATTCCGACTAACAGAGATTGTTCTCCCTTGAGTTCATAAATGCGCTTTTCAATCGCCACTCGATATTTGGGTACAAGTTGCGGAACCAATGACTCCTGAATCATACCAATCAGCAAGTGATGTACTTCTGGCCAAAAATCAGGCCTTTCTAAATAAGGATTCATCCCCGGAAATGGATTAGGCATTGATTTAACTTTTGTTGATTTAACTACTTAGGACTTGTGAAGGGGTAGCCTGAAACCGGGTTTTTGCTCAGAAGACACGTTACAGCCCGCAAAAACCGCAAAAAACCCGGTTTATGAAGATTTTGATGCGTCCAGCCACTGTTATCATCCCCTCAATTCCCTCTCCCGCAACAAAGCATCCGCCCAAGCAGCATCGGCTTCCGACAGTGCGGGAAGGGCTGTGGCGGTGTAATCTATTCTAAAATCATAGGCGGCGCGATCGTAAACCCCATTTAATAACGCTTGTAAATCTACAATTGGTTCCACATCGCCTCCGCGCAAAGGCAAAGGAAAAGCCGGAATTGCATCCGGTAGATTAAACAAATACAAATCAGCCGCGGGGCGACAATCTCCCCGACTCACCAAAATCCGATAACTTCCCTCAATATCATTCCCAAAAACAGGCAAAGGTTGGTAACTTCGCAGCAAGTCAATTTCCACTAAGTGCGATCGACTTCCGAACACCTTATACCGTTTTTCCTCATACATCTCCCGCCCTTTGCCGCGCTTGTTAGTCGGCGAAAGCACTTCTATTACTGTAACTACTTTCTTAGTTTCCTGTTCTATTACCTGCAAATAACTTTCTCTAACTTCCACCGTTGTAGGCACTCTCACTCTCACAGCCGTCACAGGCGGCGACATGACAGCAACATTTCCAGTGCTAGAAGTTGCTGGAATTGGCGATCGCTGCACGGCCACATCGGGAATACCGACCAATAAAGCATCTTCCCCGCTGATTTGATAAATTCTTTGTTCAATGTCCACTAAATACTTAGGCAGCAGTTGCGGAGTCAAAAAATCTGCGATCGCCACTATCAACCGATTGTGAACCGCCCGCCAAAAGTCAGGACTTTCTAAATAGGGATTCATCCCCGGAAATGGATTAGGCATAGTAATATATTGTTGAAATTTTCCACTACATTAACCTCTCAATCCAGTCTCCCGCAACAAACCATCAGCCCAAGCAGCATCGGCTTCCGACAGCGCAGGAACGGGTTCGGCGGTATAATCGATTTCAAAATCATATCCCGCGCGATCGTATACTTGATTAATCAGCGCCTGTAAATCCAAAACAGGCTCTACATCTTCTGGACGTAAAGGCAAGGGAAATGCAGGAATTGGATTGGGAAGGTTGAATAAGTATAAATCTGCGATCGGACGTTGATTGCTGCGACTGACTAAAACACGACAGTCGCTTTCATTGGAATCTCCCAAAACTGGCAAAGGTTCCCCACCTCGCAACAAGTCTATTTCGACTAAATGCGTACTGCTATCAAATATTTTCTTGCGCTTACTGCCATACTTTTCTCGACCTTCCCCTCGGCGTTTATTTGCAGGTGAAAGCACTTCAATAACGGTAACAACTTCCTTTGTTGCCATGTCGATTACTTCTAAATATCCTTCCCGAAATTCTTCCGACACTGGGATTCTAACTTTTAGAGGTTCCACAGTTCGGGAAGCGACAGCAACATGAGATGATACTGGATTTGTTCGATAGCGTTTCTGTTGGATAGAGACATCAGGAATCCCTACCAATAGAGAAGTTTCACCTGGAATTTCATAAATTCGCTTTTCAATAGCGACGCGGTATTTTGGGTGTAATTGCGGAGTTAGTGACTCTTTAATCGCACTAATCAGCAAGTGATGAACTTCTGGCCAAAAGTCAGGATGTTCTAAATAGGGATTCATCCCCGGAAAAGGATTAGGCATAATCGTACCTCCCGTTGATTACTATCATTTTAGCAAACAGATTAGAAAAACGCAGACAATATCAAACTATCATCTGCGTTAATCCGCCTTCATCTGCGGTTAAAAAAAACTAAAAATCGCCGTAACTGCTAATAGCCCTCTGCAACCTCCCAATAACTTCATCAACCGAAATCGCCCCCAACTCCCCAGAAGCACGAGTCCGAATATTCAAACTATTCGACTCAACCTCCTTCGCACCCACAACACTCATCACCGGAATTTTATCCTTCTCAGCATTGCGAATCAACTTGCCCAAACGCTCGCTATTCTCATCAGCTTCAGCCCGAATATTCAGCGCCCGCATCTTCGCCGCAACTTCCTTAGCAAACGGCAAAAACTCCGCGCTCACAGGCAACAAACGCACCTGAACCGGCGCTAACCACAGCGGAAAATCCCCCGCGTACTGTTCGATCAAAATTCCGATCAAGCGCTCCAAAGAACCGAAAGGAGCGCGGTGAATCATCACCGGACGCTGGCGAGTGCCGTCTTCAGAAACGTATTGCAAATCAAAACGTTCTGGCAAATTGTAATCTACCTGAACAGTTCCTAATTGCCATTCTCTATCCAAGACATCTTGGAAAATGAAATCGAGTTTCGGCCCGTAAAAAGCAGCCTCCCCAATTCCCTCAAAATAATTCATTCCCAAAGTTTCCACCGCGCGGCGGATTGCACCTTGCGCCTTTTCCCAAGCTTCATCGGAACCGATGTATTTCTCTAAATTTTCTGGATCGCGGAAACTCAAACGCGCCTTAAAGTTTTTCAGTTGCAGACTCTTGAATACTGACAGAATCAAATCCACCACGCTCAAGAATTCAGCATCCAACTGTTCCGGCGTTACAAATAAGTGGGAATCATCCACAGTAAAGCCGCGTACCCTGGTTAAACCGCCCAATTCTCCCGATTGTTCGTAGCGGTAAACTGTGCCGAATTCGGCTAAGCGCATCGGCAATTCGCGATAGGAACGCAGTTCGCTTTTGTAAATTTGAATGTGAAAAGGGCAGTTCATAGGTTTCATGACAAAACCCTGTTCGTTGGCTGCCGCTTCTGCATCTTCAGCCATCAGCGGAAACATATCTTCTTTGTATTTCTGCCAATGTCCAGAAATTTTGAACAAATCGACTCTGGCGATGTGCGGTGTCACAACTTGCAAGTAGCCGCGCTTGATTTGTTCTTGTTTCAAGTAATCTTCTAGAATACTTCTCAAAATAGTGCCTTTGGGTGTCCACAAAGGCAAACCGGGCCCTACTGCATCGGCAAAAATAAATAAGCCTAATTCTTTGCCTAATTTGCGGTGATCTCGTCTTAGGGCTTCTTCTTTGCGGTGCTTGTAGGCTTCTAGCTGTTCGGGTGTTTCCCAAGCTGTGCCGTAAATGCGCTGCAACTGAGCTTTGGTTTCGTCGCCGCGCCAGTATGCTCCGGCGAGACTTTCTAGCTCGATCGCCCTTCCGTTGATTTCACTGGTATTATCCAAATGGGGCCCAGCGCACAAATCCCACCATTCGTCACCCAAATGGTAAAGAGTAATCGGTTCGATCAAACCTGCCAAAATTTCTAATTTGTAAGGTTCATTAATCTCCTTAATTCTGCGTTGGGCTTCCTCGCGGCTGACTTCTTCCCGAGTTACAGGCAATTTGCGGTTGATGATTTTGATCATTTCTTTTTTAATTGCCTTGAGATCCTTTTCGGTAAAAGGTTCCGGGCTGTCAAAATCGTAATAGAAACCGTTTTCAATCCAAGGGCCGATTGTTACTTGAGCCTTGGGAAATAACTTCTGTACCGCCATCGCCATAACGTGAGATGTGGTGTGGCGAATTTTTTTTAGTTGCTCCGACTCGCTGGTGCGGGGCAACTGAATTTTAACGGACTCTTCTGGAGCGTTCATGGATTCTGAGCTAGACATCGGCTGAATTTAGCAATTAATGAGAGTTGCAGTTGCTTCTATCTTACTCAGAATGGGACTGCAACCGCTGACTTCCGGCTGGGGGACATTCCTGGAAATTACGGCAACTGCCCGTCAGGGTTGCAGCGTTTGTTCGGGGAGGCTGCCCGATTGAAACCGGGTTTTTTAATTTGGGTGCGGGCTGTAACGAAAGTATTGCGCGAAAAAACTTGGTTTTTAACAACTCGTGCGGCCAACTAATATGGTTTCCGGTTGCATCGGAATAATAAAATCGAATCAACACTCAACAGTCAACAGCCAACAGTCAACACTCAACAGTCAACAGTCAACACTCAACAGTCAACAGCCAACACTCAACAGTCATGAGGAGTGCAACCAGAATTGATATAATTTGCCACAATTGGGGGATTTTGACTCAAAAATCGCCGCTCGTATGGTTAAGTTTATTCACGCCCACCTGCTAGTTTTTTTAAATCCTTGAATTATTGTTAATAATATGTTACAGATTGTAAAGCACGTTTAAGGTTAGAATAAGTAGATAACCCAATTTTTATTCATGCTTAATTCCAATTTGCCGGAATCAGAGTTGCTCAAATCCCTACTGGAACCGCTGTTAGAGGATTTTAAATACTGGTTCGAGCGATCGACCACTCTCTTAGAAACTGAGGAAATTCCCTTTCTGAGCGGCGAGGATCAATCCGACTTGCTGGCGCGAGTCAAACAGGCTCAGCAAGAAGTAGGCGCCGCTAGAGCTCTATTTCAAGCAACCGGAGGTCAAGTTGCAATTGAAACCGCAGCACTGATGCCGTGGCACAGACTGCTCGCCGAATGCTGGCAAGTATCGGCTCGCTTTCGTTCGTCGCAGTCAGCTCCCCGTGAAAAATAAGGAAGCGAGTTCAAGTTAAACTTGTTGTTAAATCCCAAACAAGAGGAAATGTCGCGGCCGATTTGAAAAGTTCCAACAGATTTCCAGTTAATAAGTTATTACTTGCTGAAACACGTTTGTAAACTGCTGTGCGGCTGTTTAGCCGGGAGGAAAATATCATGTTACACCTGCTTTATATTTTAGCTTTCACTGTTCTGGCCTTTCTGGCAGTCGGTAACTTAATCCGCAGTCTTGTCACGGTAGGTATGGAGTCCCAGCGCCCCCAACAATTCAGGGCAAATCATGGCTCCGCATCCTATCCTCGCTCTCAAGCTGTACCCCATCCAGAACTGTTAGACGAATACGGAAACGTTGTCAACGAGCCGCTGTTAGTGATGCGTTCGCTGACTGTCCAAGATGCCCGCGAACAATTAGATGCTCTCTACAAATCATCTCCCGGCGGCAGCGACGAAGGGGGCGAACGACGCTAATTTAATCGCAGTCGCAGCATTTATACTCAGAGTCGCTGGTACTGAAAAAAATAATTGGCCGTTAGTTTCTCGCTAACGGCCAATTTGTAGCGACTTTTGAGAGATACTGGAAAAATATCGATCTCAACTTACGGTCGATCCCTTTCCAGTTTTGTCAACGGCAAAAATGCACGTTTAAAGCTAGATGATCGTCCCTATTTCGCTACTGGCAGAACTTCTGCAAGCTTTGCCCCCACTGCGGGCACAAATTTATTTCAAATCTTCCATGACAGCGCTGTCTCACGCGATGGAAGACTTGGTTTTGACTGGCTCCGACGACGAACCGCTAGTGATTGCTAGTTTTCAGCGAGAACGCTTCTACCTGCAGGAAGCTCACCGCTATCGGCGAATTGCCGCTCTATCTTCTCAGGTATACGTGCTAGCAGCACCGGAAACTGAGTTTAAAAATTCCTCGGAACATTACGAAACTGTGGCGTTTGCACCGGAGGACACATTAAGTCAAGAGTGGCACTTAGTAGTGCTGGGACAACACTACTCAACTTGTCTGATTTGTCAAGAAAAAATTGTGCCGATCGAGAATCAGGACGATCGCGGCCCGCTGTTGATGGATCAAGGTCGCAGATTTGAGGGAGTTTGGACGTTCGACAGGGAGGTAAGCTGCAAAGCTGCCGAATTGTTGCTCGATCGCATTGTCAAATATCGCCCGGAATTGGCCGAAAAGATCGATCGAGCGCGTACAACTTACAAGCTGGGAAAAAACACCAAAAAAAACAGGAAATCCGCGACTTCCCAAGCCACCAAACCCGAAAAAAGCGCGCCAAAAAACTCAAGAGTTCCCAATCCCAAATTGAGCGACGCTTTTACCAAACGCTTAGTAACCTATTTGCAATCAGGCCAGCACAAACTGCTGAAAGCATACAGCGCGATCGCCGCCCAGGAACGCAAAGAACGCCTCATAAACTTAATTACAACGGCAATGCGGCAGTCTCTCAACCCGCAAGAAATCGTCGAAGTCGCAGTGCAAGAACTGGGAACAGCTTTGTCAGCCAGCCGCTGTTTGATTTATCGCTGCAAAGCCGCAGATGTGTCGGTCAAAATCGATCGCGAGTTTTTGCGCCTGGGTGCTAGTTCTCTATTAAATCAGACTTGGCCGCTACAGGAAAATCCAATATGGAGCGACGCAGTAGCGCGGCAAGAGCGAGTTTACATCCAAGACACAGCAGAACACCCGCTGATTCTCAATACAAAATATTTGGGCAAAATTGTCAAAAATTGGCAGATAGTCTCTTGGTTGATGGTGCCGGTGCTTTATCATGGGCGGGTTTTGGGCATGGTGGAAATGCACCAGTGCCGATCGACTTCGCCTTGGGAAGAAGACGAAATTGCTTTAGTAGAGGCGATCGCCACCCAGCTCGGAGCAGCCTTAATTCAAGCAGAAACCTACGCTAATTTAGAAGAACTCAACCAACAATTAGAAGCATTAGACCGCACTCGCAGCAATCTCATAGCCATCACCGGACACGAACTCCGCACTCCGTTATCAACGATTCAAGTATGTCTGGAAAGTTTGAACTCCGAGCCAGATATGCCCCAAGAATTGCGAACAATCATGTTAGAAACAGCCCTCGGAGATGCCGATCGAATGCGTAAACTTGTCCAAGATTTTTTAACTCTTTCTAACCTAGAAAGCGGACAAGTTAAATGGAATGTAGAATCGCTGACGCTGCAAGAATGTGTGGACTTGGCCCTCAGCAGCGTGCGATCGCGCGGCGGACTCGATCGACAGTTACCGGAAATTATCACCGAAGTATCCGCAGAATTGCCATTAGTGCTAGCAGACGGCGAATGGTTAGTGGAGGTGCTGTCCAAACTCCTAGACAACGCTTGCAAATTCACCACACCGCAGGGAAGCGTCACCATCAGAGCCAAATGCAACGGTTCTGCGATGGTGGAAGTGCTGGTCGCCGATACGGGGCGGGGAATCGAGGCGAATAGCTTGAAAGTAGTGTTCGATCGATTTTATCAAGAAGAAGGAGCATTGCGGCGCAGCGCCGGCGGTACCGGTTTGGGATTGGCAATTTGCAAGCAGATTGTCGCCGGCTGGGGCGGTAAAATTTGGGCAGATTCCCCAGGAAAAGACCGAGGAAGCGAATTTCACTTTACTATTCCAATTGTTTAGAATCAATTGACAAATTAAACCATAATAAAAACGGTTTAATCCTTCAAAATGCGAGTTCTCTGATTGATGCGAACTCGCATTCCGAACAATCAAACCGTTTTTGTAATGCGTAATTCAACGAAAATGACTAATGATATCAATTCCGGTTGCACTCATACATGATGTTAACAGTTAACAGTTAACTGTTGACTGTTAACAGTTAACTGTTGACTGTTAACTGTTAACCGTGAATTTACTATTCCGATGAATAGAGGATTTGATATGACTAATGACCAATGACTAATGACCAATGACTAATGACCAATGACTACTGACTACTGACTACTGACTACTGACTAATGACCAATGACCAATGACTCCCCTACATCGGAATACCAATCGCAAACTCTGTCCCCGATTCTAGCGAAGACAAACATTCCAAAGTTCCCCCATGTTTTTCAGTCACTATCTGATAGCAAATAGACAGTCCCAATCCCGTACCTTTACCTTCTACTTTCGTTGTAAAAAACGGCGTAAACAATTTTTTTCTTACAGCTTCCGGCATTCCCAGCCCGTTGTCAGCAATCCGAATCACAATCTTGTCAATTATTTCCGGTTCTTTCTCGTAAACTACCGCCGTAGAAATTAGAATTGTATTCGGATTTTCTTCAATTTCAGCGTAAGTTTTTCCCGCGTTAGCTTCTTCAAAAGCATCGATCGCATTAGCAATCAAATTCATAAATACTTGATTGAGTTGTCCGGGATGGCATTCTAATTTTGGTAAATCACCGTAATGTTTAATAACTTTAATAGCCGGCCTGTTATTTTTCGCCTTGAGCCGGTGAGACAAAATCATTAAAGTAGTTTCCAGGCCTTCGTGGATATCAACTGCTCTTTTGTGCAGAGTGTCGGTGCGGGAATAGTTGCGTAGAGATTGCATAATGTCGCGGATGCGATCGATTCCCATCTTCATTGACTCCGCAGTTTTGGGCAAATCAGCTAATAAATACTCTAGCTCTATCGATTCAATTTCCTGTTCAATTTCTGTTCCCGGTTCGGGAAATTTTTCTTGATAAAGATTCACCAAATTAATTAAATCAGCAATATATTCTTGGACGTAGTGCAAGTTCCCAGAAATAAAGCCAATAGGATTGTTCACTTCGTGAGCAACTCCAGCAACCAGTTGTCCGAGTTGCGAGATTTTTTCAGTTTGAACTAATTGCGCCTGAGTCTTTTGCAGTTCCATCAATATGTTTTCTAAATTTTCAGCTTTCTCTCTCAGTTGAGTTTCTGATGTTTGCAAAGCTTGTTCCGCTTGCTTGCGGTGACTGATATCGCGACCAATTGACAAAGCATGGGGTTTCCCTTTGTATTCAAAAAACTTGGCTCTTATCTCAAGATCGAATTCTGTACCGTCTTTTCGCAGCACCACAGTTTGACAATAAAATTCTTGGCGCGAGATGATGGTTGCGATAAACTCATCGAACAGATGTACGTAATTTGGGTGCTGGACATCGAGGGGACTCAAGCTCAAAAATTCCTCCCCAGAATAACCGTACATTTCGCAGACTACCGGGTTGACTGCCACAAATTTTCCGGTTTCCAAATCTACTAAGGTAAGTCCGTCTGCTACGCTCTCAAAAATAGTGCGGTACTCTTCTTCTTTTTGGGCGAGTTCGACTTGGGATTGTTGTAAATTTTCTAGGGATTCAGCTAATTGGCGGGATTGATTTTGTTCGCTAGCGTACAAGCGCGCATTTGCAATGGCAATTGCTGCTTGTGCGGTCAACATTTCCAAAAGTTTTAACCCTTCTTGGGTGAAGGCTCCGGGCACGAAGTTATTTTCTAAATAAACTATACCGATCGACTTTCCTTGATAGACTATTGGTGCGCACAAAACCGACTTTGGTTGATAATGTTGAATGTAGGTATCAAAGTGGTAAAGTGTTTCTTTAGCTGCATCGATTAGCACCAGCGGTTCCTGAGTTCTAGCGACGTAATTAATGAGGGAAATAGGAACTTGGCAGTTGTTTTGGATTTGGTGCAATTCTTCAAATATTGCATAATCGGGCCGATCGCTATCCGACACTTCAACAAACAAGTACCCGTCTCGTTCTAAAAGAATGCAGCCGGTTTGGGCTCCCGCATTTTCTAAAATAATATGCAGCAGTTTTTTTAATAATTTTTCTAAGACAATTTCGCTAGAAATAGCCTGGGAGGCTTTAATTACTGTTTTTAAGTCAAAAATGTTGACATCAGCGGCTGTATTTGCAGTTCTAGTTATCGTTGTCGGAGCATCGCTGATTTTGTTAAACCAATCGAGATAAAATTTTTCTAGTCGATCGACTTTGGCAGTTGCACCCCACTCTAGATAGCAAAAGCGAGCGTCATTGAGATATATTTTAGCGAGATTGTAACGATTTTCTGCTAGATAAAATCGGGAAGCTAATTCATTGGCGAGGGCAGCATTTTGGACGAAGCCATGTTTGAGCGCGGAGGCGATCGCCCGATCGTAATATTGTGCTGCTGTGTAGCTGTCTCCTGACAACCTCGCGATTTCTGCCTGAATTAATGAATATTTGTGCAGGTAATTTGCAGGGGAATGCTCTGCAAAATCTCGAAATTGGTCTCGACTAATATTGAGCTGTTTTCGGTAGAGCTTGGACTCGATATCGTTGG
Organism: Microcoleus sp. S36a_B3; assembly: GCF_036700745.1. Classification (NCBI taxonomy): domain Bacteria; kingdom Bacillati; phylum Cyanobacteriota; class Cyanophyceae; order Oscillatoriales; family Microcoleaceae; genus Microcoleus; species Microcoleus sp. S36a_B3. The sequence continues at coordinate 19,937 of NZ_JAUBPN010000021.1, forward strand.
CTGTTGTGCAAGCAGCAGCTAGGGCGATCGCGTGATGGAAGCAAAAAACGGGATTGACAAAATGTCCTGCGCCGCCTTTCAAAAATTCTGCACCTGCGAGGGCATATTCTAATGCCCGATCGACCTCGCCAAACCAATTAGCTAGGGTGAGCTTGTAAAGATAAATTACAAAAGCAGTGGTAAGATCGGCAGAGGAATTCGCGAATGCTAAAAGCTGCTGTTCGTCGATGAAGGTTTCCGGTTCTAGGGCGGTTGCTGCTGGGGTGGTGAGTTGGGCGATCGCATTTTTGGTCAGCAAGTGATAAGCTAACATATTGCGATCGATCTTTGAGAGCACGGGAATAAATTTATCAGCAATTTCCGTAGATTTAGTCAAAGATTCGTTGCCAAAAAAGCCGATCCAAAGATAATTAATCGAAGCGTATCCCGACCATTGATAAGCACCTGTTTCTAAACCGCTACTGAAAGCTTTTAGTATAAAAGGCTTGCACTCATCAAGATATTTCATGTAATGTAAAGTTAAAGCCCCCCACATATGGAAAATACCAGCACCTAACTCTTTATTATCCCAGCGTTCGTAGAGGTTGAGCGATAGTTTTCCGGCGCTGCTACCAGCCTTGATTTCGCGATATTTGTTGACCAAAGTAAAGGCGTACAAAGTGTAAGCAAAGGCGGAAAATTGAGAATTGCCGTACAGTATGCTCGTTTGCACAAACTTCATCGCGCAGAGATATTGAGCGTTGGGACTGGTAAAATAGGCGATCGGGAAAAGTTCTTTCAAAATCCGGTGAGCTGCCAGTTTGAGCGGATCGGTAAGTTCTGGTAAATATGCCAATCGATCGATCGAGCCGCCAATCATCCTCTTCGTCTCGACTAATTCACTGGCTAGAAAATCATCATCCGGGTACGGCTCAATCTCAATCCCCAAAGAATTTAAGGATTCAATCGCTAACTGATAAGCAGCAGATAAATCATTCTTCATCCGCAGACAAATTATTTTTAATTCTGCGATCGAACACCGTTCTAACAAAGTCTGAGATTGGGGTAAAATCCTGTCAAAAATAGCTAAAGCTGCATCATTTTTGCCATTCAAATATTCCGCTTTACCCCGTTCTAAATGTAGCCTCAAACTCAAGGGATAATTATCTTGCCAACTTGACACCGGCAAACAGTCGCACCCAGCTTGAAAAAAAGTAAGTGCATCTTCAAAAGCCGAAGCAGCTTTGGCAGTTTTCCCTGCTTGTAAATTTAATGCTGCTAATTCATAAAGTTCTTCAACATCGACAATCAACCCGCGAGCCAAGTTCAAATGATTGACAATATAAAAAATCTGTTCTTGGCGTTGGGCTTCATTGCTTAAGGTTAACAACAAACGTCCCAGCTTCCAGTGCACAGATTGTTTTTGCGAGTCAGGAATCATCACGTAAGCGGCTTGTTGAACCCGATCGTGTAAAAATTTATAGCGCGCTTTGTCGGCTATTTCTCCCAAATTATTTAATTCCTGCTGCTCAAATACTTGCGGTAATCGGTAGCCACAACCTAGAGGCAAAATCAACCCTACTTCCAACGCTTCCCACAAATCTTGTGCTGTTTGAGTCAAAGATTTTTCGCTCAATACTGACAATATATCTAAACTAAATTCGTTGTCTGTACAAGCTGCCAACTGTAAAAGTTTCTGAGTTGGTTCTGACAAATATTGAATTTTCTTCACCATTAAATTAACCACGTTCTCCGAAATGTGTTGCTGTTTAAGTTCTTCGATGTTCCACTCCCATTCGCCATAGGTTGGGTTAAACACTAGCAGTTTTTCATGATATAATGAATTCAATAATTGCTTTACAAAAAATGGGTTGCCGTTAGTTTTTTCTAAAAGTAATTTGGCAAAATCTGCCGCTTGTTTGCACTCGCATTTTAAAGTTTCCGAAATTAATCGGTTTACATCATAAATTGCTAAGGGTTGCAGCCGAATATTGGTCGTCGGAATTCCTGTTTCCATAATTGCCTCATTTGCCAGCACAAACGGATGCGTCGGGCTTACTTCATTATCTCGATAAGCAAGAATTAGCAGAAAGTAAGGGTTTTTTGCAAAGCTATTTTTTTGGTATAAATTGATTGTTCCAGCATCCATCCACTGACAGTCATCGAAAAATATTACTAAGGGATGTTCCGCAGTGGCAATTGCTTGAAATAACTGCTGAATCACTCGGTAGAAGCGGTTTTTAGATTCAACTAAACCAAGTTTTGGTGCGTCTGGTTGCTCGCCCAAAATCAGTTGTAATTCCGGGACGGCATCGATCGCAACTCTGGCATTTTTTTGCAAAGCGTTGAGTAAATCTTTTCGCCATTCTGCTAGCTGATTTGGGGGTTCCATCAAAATTTGCTTAACTAAGTTACGCATAGCTTGAGTGAGACAAGCATAGGGAATATTTCGCTTGAATTGGTCAAATTTACCAGAGGTGAAGTAGGCACGCTGCCGCGTTAAATTGGGGATAATTTCATGGACTAATGCAGATTTGCCGATGCCGGAGTAGCCGCTTACTAGGACAATTTCACTGCTGCCGTTGCTGACGCGACTGTACACTTGTAATAGTTGTGCTATTTGCGTTTCTCGTCCGTAGAGTTTCTTAGGGATTGACAACTGACTGAGAGTATCGACTTGTCCGGGAATAAAGTTAACAATTGTCCCTGACTTCTCGATTTGATTTTGGCAGCGTTCTAAATCTGCTAACAATCCTGTAGCTGTTTGATACCTGTCTTCAGCATTTTTTGCCATAAGTTTTGCCACAATTTGGGTCAAAACAGGGGGAATTTGTGGGTTGAATTGTTGTATGGGAAGGGGTTGTTTGGCAATGTGACAGTGTACGATTTCTAATGGGTCGCTGCTGGTAAATGGTAATTGTCCTGTCAGCAGTTCGTAAAAGGTGACACCGAGAGAGTAGAAATCGCTGCGGTAGTCTAGAGGGCGGTTCATCCGCCCTGTTTGTTCTGGCGACATATAGGCCAGAGTTCCTTCTAGGCGATCGGGATTTTTTAAGTTTGTTTGTTCTTTTCTTAACCGCGAAGCGATGCTAAAATCAGCAATTTTTATTTGCTTAGTGTGGGGATTTATGATAATGTTATCAGGTTTAATATCTTTGTGAATGACTTGATTTTCATGCAGAAATATCAAAGCTTTGGTGATGGGCACGACTGTGTTAAAAAAATCGACAAGGGATAATTGGTAATTGGTGGCACTCGCTGGTGGACTATTTGTTTGCCCTGCGGCACATTTTAGCCGATCGCCTAGGGTGTTTATCCATTGTTTGAGGGAGATTCCTCCAATATCTTCTAATACTAATACTAAGTGATTTTGATGCGTTTCGAGTCTATAAATTTTGATAATATACTGAGAATCGAGATGTTTGGCGATATTATATTCGTGTTTGAACCTGGCAATCTGTTCGAGGGTAGGATAGTCAATTTTTAAAATCTTGAGAATAACTAACTGTTTTTCGTCTGTCGATACTGCTCGGTAAATAACTGTGTTAGTTCCTTGGTGAATGAGTTCTTGTAAGTTGTAACCCGAAATTTCCGAAGCTGGCAGCATAGTCGATCCTTCCCAGTTTATAATTCAGTTCTTATTCTAGAATTTGACATCTCGATCCAAGATGAAAAGCGGGCGATCGCCTGGCCGCAAACAAGCAGGTTTGAAAGATATATCGATCGCCAAATTTAAAAATTACTTACGTATTTACAGGTGTTTTTTATGTTCCCGGACGTAAAACAAACCGATTTCTACGAAAAATAGTCGATAATTCCGAGAGATGCTTGACGCAGAAACCGGGTTTTTGGCCCCGCGTGCGTCTGGGATTGTTTAAATAGACTTCTCCAAGAATGGTTGTAAATCAGGCTCTTCGAGGCTGTTCTTTAAATGCTGTTCTGGAGATTTCTAATAAATCGAGCGATCGGGAAATTGCCGCTTTTGATTTTTCATTTTTGTTGTGTAAGTGTTGCAGGCTTTACATTAAATCTTACAACATCGCGCCGATCGCTGTAAATTAAGTTTATTAAAAATTAATAATAAAAGCCATAGGGTAAATAAATAGATTGTGATTGCGAGGAAAAGGAAAGCAATCGCAGAAAGATTGTATTTTTACAGGAGTCGAGCCGGACTGCTTTACCTGCATAAAAAATCAGATTGATAGATGGTTGCAATCTGGAGAATTTACTGAGATGTAAACTGTCGTTTTTTAGTGACGGCTGCGGAAATTACTTATATCAAAACTCTTTTTGTAGCAATACTTCGGACAGTTTTAGGCAGGATCGAGTATCTGAAACCCATGCTGGCTATAGTGCGGACTATTTTTTCAAAGTTTAAGTTTAGCCTTAAGTTTGAAAAAAAGATTAAAAATGCGAAGGCTTGCACTGTAAAGCTTACAGAAACTTTAAAAAACTGTCCGAAGTATTGTTTGTAGGGTGTGGCGGCAAAGATTGAGCAGATTTGCTTAAAAACTGCGTTTCTCAGTTTTAGGTGCGTAGGTGTCGATCGACTAACTCGATCGCCCGATGCAGCTTAACATAAAAAAGTTTTCAGCGCCGAACCAGCCTCCTCCTCTAGCCTTCTCACCCTCAACCCTCACCCTATGAAATACACCTTTCAGGTGATGCGGCAGGCGCGGTGTTTATGTTTAGGATCGAAAGTATAGAAGCAGATTCAGGACGCGCTGGCTTTGTTAAACCCGGTGTTTAGGCAAAATTTCGGGTGTGGCGCTAGCGATGCTGGCGAGAATAAAGTTGGAAGGCGCACCAATCTTGATATCGCGTTTGTTCGATTAACCGCAATAAAATGCGATCGCGCGTGGGGACTTGCGGGCGTACTACAAACCATTTTTGTTGTGGTAATCGACCAGACATGATGTGATATCAATTCCGGTTGCACTCCTACATGATGTTAACGGTTAACGGTTAGCGGTTAACGGTTAACAGTCAACAGTGAATTTACTCTGCCGATGAAAAGAGGATTTGATATGAGACACTAAAAGTCGATCGAATCTGTTGAGACACTGCCATCGCCAGTGTTGATTCGCCAAAACTTGAGGATGCAAATGTTTCGCCCGGAAAAACTTTTTTACACAAAAAATACTCAAAGCTAGAGGTTACAAAATCGATTATGTCACTTAAAACTCGCATGAATTCTACCGAAGCTATCGCCAACCACCCGCAACTGCAATTAGGTTCTCAAGGTAAAGCCGTGTTGGAACTAGAACAACTGCTAACCAAGCTGCGCGTTTACCGGCAGCCTGCAAAAGGAATTTTTGACAAAGCAGTGGAATTTGCTGTGAAACTATTTCAGTTTCGGGTTTTCTTGCCGCCGGACGGTATTGTCGGGCCGCTTACTTGGCAGGCCCTTGATACTCAATCTCCGGTTAATATGCCGGTACTCAGATTCGGCAGTTCTGGGGAAGCAGTCGCTACTGTTCAGGAAGTTTTGAGGCTTTCCCAGCACTACAGTGGTGAAATTGACGGCCAATTTTATACTTTGACAGAGAACGCTGTTCGCGCATTTCAAAAAAGCTTTGGGATTGAGGCCGACGGGGTTGTCAACCGAGAAACTTGGACTGCTTTGAGTCAAATTCCGCGCGGTTATGACCCTCAATGGTTCTTGACTTAGGCTTGGTGCAGTAAATGGTGCGATCGCCCGTAGAGAGGAAATTGGGGGAATATGCGATGCTGCGGGTGCGCTAGAAACACCCGAAGCATTGCGTTTTTATTGAGCTATTATTTGGGGAATTTGTATTTGATAATTCTGTTTTCTAAGTTGGGAAAAAATTACAAATTATCAATTATTAAATACTAATTAGCAATTATCAGAAAAGATCGATCGCCCAAAAACTGTTAACTTTCCTTACAATTTTGAGAACAGCGCGCAGTCTGAATGATAGGATGCCGTAAAATCCTTTGGATATATCTATGGCAGAAGAACTGACTGGACAACCCCCAATCTTCGGCGGCAGCACCGGCGGCTTGCTGACCAAGGCGCTAGTTGAAGAGAAGTATGCTATCACTTGGACTAGCCCCAAGGAGCAGGTGTTTGAAATGCCTACAGGTGGCGCTGCGATTATGCGTCAAGGCGACAACTTGCTGTATCTGCCCCGGAAGGAGCAGTGCATCGCTTTGGGCGGCCAGCAACTGCGGGCGAAATTCAAAATCTCGAACTACAAAATCTACCGCGTATTTCCCGACGGTTCTAATGAGTACCTGCATCCCAAGGATGGCGTGTTCCCCGAGAAGGTGAACGAAGGTCGTCCCTACGTCGGTAAGATTGACCGCAATATCGGCAGCAACCCTAATCCGATTAAGGTGAAGTTCACCGGTAAGAAAACCTACGAAGTTTAGGTTTTGAGCCAATCGCTGAGCTTGAAAAGGTAATAAGGCCCCAAAAGCTCAGTTAAGACCGATCGCCCGCAGGCCCCCCAAACAAAAAGGAGAAGAGTATTCTCTTTCCTCCCCATTTTTTTTGGTAATTGAGGGCGATAGAGACTGGAGAGTCTCAGTTTTGCTTTGTAGTGCTGTCCTCGATCGCTTGGTTCTACAAGCAAGCGGGGACAGCATTATAATAAAAAAAAGGCTTTTTCCCAATGCAGGAGATGCTCCCATCGAGACTCCGATCGAAGCAATATTTTTTAATAACTTTAGGGTTGATCTGACAGCAACGGGCCGCGCCCAACTGCTGCTAACTTCAAATATAATTAAAACTTAATCATTAATTAAAAATGAATGTCGCAATCAGGCGAGCAACACCAAGTGATATAGATGTTTGCGCTGGCATTAATTATGAAGCTTTTAAAGATATTTCCGATCGCCATTTCTTCCCTCACACAGATTTTATGACGCAGGAGTTGTCAACTGAGATTATTAGCCTTTTTATCGAAAGTCCGGTTTTTTTTTGCATCGTAGCTGAGAGTGATGGTGCGGTTGTCGGCTGCGGTTTTATGGACGAACGCAACCCGATTCGCGGTATTGGGCCCGTCAGTGTCGATCGCGCTTTTCAACGCCGCGGCGCGGGACGAGAAATCATGAAAGCCTTGCTGGATCGAGGAAAAGACGCAGAGGGCATCCGTTTGGTGCAAGAATCTTTCAACATGGCTGCGCTGTCGCTGTACGCTTCTCTGGGTTTTGAGGTGAAAGAACCTTTCGTGCTAATAGAGGGGAAGTTTCGCAGCCAACCGCAATATGGGTTTGAGGTGCGGCCGCTGACTGCTGAGGATGTGGGCGAATGTCAGGCTTTGTGCGAAAAAGTATGCGGGTGCGATCGAACTTCCGAGATAGAATACGCCCTGAATCACTTTTCCCCCTTCGTTGCTTGCCAGCAAGGTCGGATTGTGGCTTATACTTGTGCGGTATCAGCTTTGGGCCACAGCGTCGCCCACACCGAGGCAGATATGCAGGCTTTGCTCTTGGGGGCTGCTGCGTACAGTTCCGAAGATGTGCTGGCTTTCCACTTGCCACTGAGATATGCAAGTTTGTTTCGCTGGTGCTTGAAAGAAGGACTACACGCCGTCAAACCGATGGCGGTGATGGCAGTTGGCGAGTACCAGCCGCCGCAGGGATGTTGGTTTCCGTCTTTTGTTTATTGATTGTAAGTAAATCCACTTAATTAAACATACAATATGTATAGATCAAAAGGTTAGTGTGTATTTCTTCTTTCTTCTTCTTCTTCTTCCTTCTTCCATCTTCCTGATGACGTTGTACGGAAAGCAGTTGCCAGTTGTCAGTAGTTATTTGTCAGTTGTCAGTTGCCAGTTGTTACCAATAACAAATAACAAATAACAAATAACAAATAACAAATAACTACTGACTAATGACTAATGACTAATGACTAATGACTTCTTCCATTTTCCTTCTTCCTTTTACTTTATGATGTTTCCCGACTTCTCACAATTTTCAGAACTGGCTAAACAAGGCAATTTTGTGCCCGTGTATCAAGAATGGGTTGCTGATTTGGATACGCCAGTGTCTGCGTGGTATCGGGTTTGTGCCGGTCAACCCTACAGTTTTCTGCTGGAGTCGGTGGAAGGTGGGGAGAAAATCGGGCGTTATAGTTTCTTAGGGTGCGATCCGCTGTGGATTTTGGAGGCTAGGGGATCTCGCACAACTCAAGTTTACCGCGACGGTTCCCAAAAAGTATTTGCCGGCGATCCGTTTGCAGCATTAAACGAGTGTTTGCAGCCCTACAAACCAGTAAAATTGCCACAATTACCACCGGGAATTGGCGGGTTATTCGGTTTTTGGGGTTACGAGTTAATTAAGTGGATAGAACCGCGAGTTCCCGTGCATCCGGCTGCAGAAAACGATTTGCCGGATGGGTTGTGGATGCAGGTTGATAATTTGCTGATTTTTGACCAAGTGAAGCGGAAAATTTGGGCCGTAGCCTATGCGGATTTGCGGGAGGTTGGCGTTGATTTGGCTGATGCTTACGGCAAAGCGTGCGATCGCGTTTCTCACTTAGTAAATAAGCTGCAATCCCCGCTTTCCCAGCAATCTACTCTCATAGAATGGACTCCGCCGAGGGACGATCAAGATGTCGGTTCTACAAATGAAAATACAGAATTAGCTTACACCAGCAATATCACCCGCAACAAGTATTGTGAAAATGTCTTAAAAGCCAAGGATTATATCAAAGCCGGAGATATTTTTCAGGTGGTAATTTCCCAGCGGCTGGAAGCAGAATATAGCGGCGATCCTTTTGCACTTTACCGCTCTTTGCGATTGATTAATCCTTCTCCGTACATGGCTTATTTTAATTTCAGAGATTGGCAGATTATCGGTTCTAGTCCTGAGATTATGGTGAAGGCAGAAAATACTGCCGACGGCAAAAAGATTGCAACTTTGCGGCCGATTGCCGGCACGCGCCGCCGGGGCAAAACTCCCGAACAAGATGACGCTTTGGCTGCCCAATTGCTGCAAGATCCGAAGGAAATTGCGGAACACGTCATGTTAGTTGATTTGGGTAGAAATGATTTAGGCAGAGTGTGCCGCAGCGGTACTGTAAAAGTTGATGAATTAATGGGAATTGAGCGTTATTCTCACGTGATGCACATTGTGAGCAATGTAATAGGAGAATTGGCTGAGGATAAGACAGCTTGGGATTTGTTGAAAGCTGGTTTTCCTGCGGGTACGGTTAGCGGTGCTCCGAAGATTCGCGCGATGGAAATTGTGCACGAGTTAGAAGGTTGCCGTCGCGGCCCCTATTCTGGGGTTTACGGGTATTATGATTTTGAAGGACAGTTGAATAGTGCGATCGCAATTCGGACTATGGTTGTTCGTTCTTTAGATGGAAATAAGCATTCAGTTTCTGTGCAAGCCGGTGCTGGTTTGGTGGCAGATTCTAACCCGGATCTGGAGTATGAAGAAACTCTGAATAAAGCCAGGGGAATGTTGCAGGCAATTCGCTGTTTGAAATAGCAAGTTATAAGGACTAAAGCATTGGTGTCAACAATCGCCTAAAACTCTTTTTAACTCTCGTTTAGACGCGAGGCCTGATCCCCCTCGCATCCCCCTTAAGAAGGGGGACTTTGAGCACACTCCGGTTCCCCCCTTAAGAAGGGGGGCTAGGGGGGATCGAGACTCGGCTATCAACGAGAGATACAAATGCTTTTAGTCTTAAGCTGACACCAATAGATATAAAGTCCTGACTACAAATACTATCAAAAGAGGGAACTATGAATTTTTATATAGTTGATGTGTTTGCCGAGTCAAAATATGCTGGCAATCAGCTAGCTGTATTTTGCGGCGCTGGAGTTGCCGAGCTCTCAGAGGCCGAAATGCTGCTGATAGCGAGGGAAATCAATTATTCCGAAACCACGTTTATTCGATCGCCCGATCGGCGAAATAACGGCTACGACGTGCGGATATTCACGCCCAAGAAGGAATTGCCCTTTGCCGGCCATCCGACGTTGGGCACTGCGTTTGTGTTGCAGCAAGAGATAATTGGCGAAAAGGTCGATCGAGTAATTCTCAATCTAGCCGTCGGTCAAATTCCTGTCACCTTTAATTATCATAATCAATCGGCAGATATTTTATGGATGCGACAAAACCCGCCAACATTCGGTCAAGTTTTATCAGCCGAAACTCTCGCCAGCATCCTGAATTTAGAAATCGATGACATTGATGCAAAATTCCCGCTTCAAGAAGTTTCCACCGGAGTGCCGTTTATCATAGTACCGTTAAAAAACCTCGCAGCGCTCAAAAAAGCTCTAGTCAACCCAGACAAATATTTTGAACTGATTAATCACACAGAAGCCAAAGAAATTTTAATTTTCTGCCCGGAAACCTACAGCGACATTAATGATTTAAGCGTCCGAGTTTTCGCCCCTTCCCTAGGAATTCCCGAAGACCCGGCGACGGGCAGTGCCAATGGCTGTTTGGCTGGATATTTGGTAGAATATGGTTATTGCGGGGAAGCCAAGATTGATGTGAGAGTAGAACAAGGTTATGAGATTGGCAGACCTTCGCTGCTGCTATTGAAAGCTCAAAAAAATCAGGAAGAAATAGAGGTTTTGGTTGGTGGTAAGGTGGTGATGGTGGCGAAAGGAGAATTTATTTAGATTTATTAATGCGAAATTCTTAACTCCAGGTGAACGCAGATATAGCCTAGTCTCAGAAATATGACATACTCTCCGGCATAGGGCATTCCTCACCACGCGATCGAACCGCTATCTACCAATTTTAAAAGTTATACAACAGTATTTGTAGGGTGCGTCGCCATAGATCGTCCCCCAAAAAAATCGAAAATCTCCAAGCGACGCACCTCCTCAACAATATTTGAGCAAACAACTCTCTGTTTCACTCTGCCCAAAAGTTATATTTGAGCAAGATTTTTTTAAATTGGTATTATTCAACAGCAGAGACTTTTATTTACCCGGGGTGAACTTGTCAGCACTCAAATAGTTGGGCTTAATTTTAGTATGCCCGTCAATGAATTGCTAGCCTAAAAAAATGAGTTCAATTTAATTATTTTTCATCAAAATTGCTGAATATGAGGTAGCTCACATTCAGTGCGGCGTGTTATTGTTATAGTGAAAAAGTCATCCATACCAAATCCTTTCCCATGCTGCAAACATTTTCGCGGATTTTAAATGTATCCCCCGAGGATTCTGAAGCCATGCTTTCGCTTCCCTTAACTACCTTGCTGGAATCACCGGAGTTAAATCAAGTTTTGGGGAGTCTCGATACTGCTTTGCTAAAAGAAACTTTACCCACTGCTGGAGCTGTTTTAGCCAAAAAGCTGCCGCCTTTTTACGACTGGTTGCAAACAGAACTAGGAATTCAAAATGTCCCGGACAGTCCCGATCATACTACTAAATGGGTAGTGGATTTTTTGAAGAATCAAGAAAGTTTAACTCGTTTAGTTGAATTGCACAAATCGATTCCCAGCAAAGCATTAGAAAGATCGATCCCTCGCTTAGTTAGCGCTTTTGATGAGGTTGAACCCATCGCCGTTAAGGAAGAGTGGGAAAAAGCGATCGCAGCCCTTTGTCTGGTACTCGCCGTCGCAGCGCGGGAAAATCAGCCCTCTGCTACCTGAAGCAATTTGGTCTGAGTTTAAACAAAGCGACTTTTTCGGAAAATTTGCAATTGAGCCCGATCGATCTGAACGACTACCGGCTTTTTCTTGTTGAGGACGATCGCATTATGCCGATTTAACAACAGCCACTGGGCAAATATTGCCATCAGGACTCGTCTTTTGCGAAACTTACGTTCAAAATGAGCCCTTCGGACGATCGCCTCTTCTAGCTTGTAACAACAGTTTTCCCCTTTCTGGGAAATCACAAAAATTGTTCCCGGTATGTAATCGCCTTCATTTGCCCAGAAAGCATACCTTTCGCCTAAAGTAAAGTAGTGAAAAACATTGTTAGCGGTGGAAGTTTGAGCTAACTTTTCCGAAACGCCCACAGAATTAAAACTTACAGTACATCGCAGATAATTCGGGTATTTTGCTGCAATTTGCTGAGCAACTTTGCCGCCCAAACTTTCTCCGATGACATCCGGCGGATTTCCGCTGTGAAATTGCTGTTTTATCCAATCAATAGCACCCGCAGTTTTCGCCGCTTTTAACTGGCGTTCTAGTTTTGCCATAAATACATCGGGCGTATCTTCCAAAACGCGCTCGAAAGGATACCAAGAACCGTAGCCGCGAATCACGAGCACGGGCGGATTGTTCCCAGAAACGGGAAGGCGACTTTCAGCATAAAAACCAGTACCAGAGTCTTCAAAGACTTTTTCTATGATATAATTTCCATCCACAACTTGCCCTAGCTGGTGCCGAACGTAAATTGACGGATTGCTGGGTTTGAAAGTATCGTGTAGTTGGGGTTTGGCAAACTTTTCGTAGATAGCATCTAGCAAGTGCCTTCCTGTAGGGCGATCGACAAAATCCAATTGTATTGATCCGTACTAAACTAAAAACAATCTAAAAAAGGTTAATAGTCAGGACTTTAGTCCTGACTATTAACCTTGTGGAATTCTTACAAAACTCGCAAGGTACTCGCAATACTATCGACAGCTTCCATCGCCCGAATTTCAGCAAGCGCTTGCTGAAAATTACCTTCCTTCACATCGTGAGTCACCACCACAATTTCTGCTAAATTGCCGTGAATTCCAGTTTGCACAATGGACTCCAAACTAACTTTGTGGTTGCCAAAACAAGTCCCTAGTTTACCAATTACCCCCGGAGAGTCGCGCGTCAGAAAACGGGCGTAAAACCGAGTCACAAGTTCCTGCATTTCAGCAATTTTGCAGTAGTGTTGATGAGTGCAACTCAGCAAAGGATGGGGAATCGGAACAGTTTCGGTTTTCAGGATTGCCGCCACATTCAAAATATCCGATACCACCGCGCTAGCTGTGGGCCCCGCGCCCGCACCGCGCCCGTACAGCATCAATTGCCCGATCGCATCTCCCTCGATTAAAATTGCATTATAAACACCGTTGACACTCGCCAGCGGATGAGTCTTCGCCACCAAAGTAGGATGCACTCGAATCGAGAGGAGTTCCGCTTCTTCATCCCCATTTTGCTTGGAACTTTGGGATTTTTCCTCAGCAATAGCCAACAACTTAATCACAAATCCTAGCTTATCGGCATAGTCAATATCCGCCGCACTAACTTGTCTGATACCTTCGCAGTGAACATCGGCTAATTTGATGCGTCCGCCAAAAGCTAGCGAGGCTAAAATAGCAATTTTATCAGCCGCATCTAATCCATCTACATCCGCTGTAGGGTCAGCTTCAGCATAACCTAATTGCTGAGCGTCCGCGAGCACTTCGGCAAAGTCTGCACCTTCACTCTGCATCCGCGTCAGGATGTAATTAGTTGTGCCGTTAACGATGCCTGTGACAGTTTTGATGCGGTTTGCACCTAAAGATTGTTTGAGGGTTTGAATGACTGGAATTCCGCCGCCTACAGCAGCTTCTAACATTACATAAACGCCTTTTTCGTTAGCCGCGTCGAAGATTTCACTACCGTAGCGGGCGATAACTGCTTTGTTGGCGGTGACTACGTGCTTCCCGTTGGCGATCGCTTGCAGAATGAGCGATCGCGCCGGTTCCAATCCCCCAATCAGTTCTACTACAATATCAACTTTCGGGTCAGTTGCGATCGCCTCTAGGTCAGTTGTCAGCACATTTTCTGGCAATTGTAAAGACCGAGTTCGAGAAATATCGCGCACTCCCACCCGATAGATTTCCAATTCCTGCAACAGCGGATGGCGATCGTCTCGGGAGAGCAAAATCTCTGCAGTTCCCGCGCCAACTGTACCCAAACCTAGCAAACCAATTTTGAAAGCCACGACTTTGACCCGTTGAAACTCACTTAATCTACAATCATTGTATGACAACCGGGCATTCACAGAATAGCGAGAGCCCCGACTTATTAAATAAGCTGGGGATCTGCATGACTAATGAATCCAGAATTTACACAGCAATTTAAAGCTCCGCATCCATATCTGCTCCCATTTCTCGCAGCCTCTGCGCCAATCTTTGGGCACGCTGCCTTTCTAAATTAACTTGCTGTTCTAGCTGTTGATTCTGCTGTTCTAGCTGTTGTCGCCGTACAGATTCTTCTAGAATTAAATCTTCGACTAGCGGCGGACACAGCACTTCATCCACTGATAAAATAAATTCAGCGAACTGTACGGACTGAACAAGCTGTCCCGGCAAAAATTCCTGGTGAGAATAACTGCTTTCATTTTCGGGGCGGCTGCATACTCGTATTTTCGGTCGATTGGGGTCTACAATCCAATATTCGGGGATATCAATTAAATCGTATTCTGCCCGCTTGCGGATGTAGTCGTCCCGCCAATTTTGACTGGTAACTTCAATAACTAACAGCGGTTTTTCTTCAAAGTCCAGCACTGTGGAACCAGGTTGCGCGCAGACTTCCACAAACTCCGAGTGCAAATTACCACATCAGCAATGCGGGAAGAGTCTTCTTCAGTTCGGACTGCAGTAGTCACAATTGCAACTAGCGGTAGGTTGTGTGCTGCAAAGAAGCGCCGGAACTGGTAAACCAAAAACTCGCAAATTTTGATATGTATTGCTGTGGGTGTTGGCATTTCGATGAGATGTCCCCGATATAATTCATAACAAACACCTGATTCTCCCTGATAGTTCAGATATTCTTCAAAGGTCAGTTTTTTGGTAGAAGTTATAACCATGTCAGTTATCTCCCTTTTTCGGTGAGCTTACTGTCTATTTTACACTTGTATTGGGTGAATCTGCCCCTGAATAGACTTGGATTGCATTCATTTACTTTCCTATCTTGAAATTATCTGCGTTAATCTGTGTTTATCTGCTTTGCATCTGCGGTTGAAGGATCCATCGAAGATTTATGCAATCTTGTTTAATGCTGAAAACTGTTTCACAAAAAAATGTAGGGCGAGCCAAAGCCCGCCCTACTATTCAAATTAAATCAGGTAACACATTAATATGTTTCAACGTGCCAGCGATGCTGTTTTTTCAACTGTTTTTGATAGCTTGTCCAGTCAACGTCGTGCTTGCTAGATGCAGCAGACATTCCCTCATCAATTCCGCCTTCCATTCCCTTCAAACCACAGATGTAAGTGTGAGTTTTCGGCTTTTGAACCAATTCCCACAATTCGTCTGCGTTCTCTTTAATCCGGCTTTGAATGTACATCTTGCCGCCGTCAGCAGTTTTTTGCTCGCGGCTGATGGCATAAGTCAAGCGGAAATTATCGGGGAACTCGCGCTGCAATTCTTCCAACTCTTCCTTATAAAGAATGTTGGGAGTGTAAGCAACTCCAAAGAACAGCCAAGCTAAACCTTTGAATTTGTAATCGGGATTGTTTTCTTTGAACATCCGCCACAAATAAGCGCGGAAAGGAGCAATACCCGTACCGGTAGCCATCATAATTACGGTGGCATCTTCGTCTTCTGGCAAGAGCATTTCCTTGCCTACCGGGCCGGTGATTTTGACATTATCTCCAGGTTGCAAACCGGTGAGAAAAGTCGAACAAACACCGAACACTTGTTCGCCAGTTTCTGGGCTTTTGTACTCTAGGCGGCGGACGCACAGAGAGACTGTTTTGTCGTCTACATCGTCTCCGTGACGGGTGGAGGCGATCGAGTAAAGCCGAATTTTGTGAGGTTTGCCGTTTTTATCCGTCCCATCAGGAATAATCCCGATACTTTGACCTTCGAGATAGTGTAACTTGCCTCCAGAAATGTCAAATTTGACGTGGCGGACTGTGCCTTCGCCGCCTTCTCTGACCAATTCTTCTGTAGAAATGCACTTACCAATATAGGGATTGGCCGGCTTGTAGAGGTTAACGGGAACCTGAACTTTTTCCTTGGCTTGAGTCATGGGCTTAGCTTTTTCTCCAGATTTCTGACTCTGTAGCCCTGCTTCTGGTGCAACTTTGCTATGAGTTTCGGGAACGCCGTTTAATGGGCGGATGCTGACGATTTTGCCACCCATGCGAGCAATTCTCCGCATTTCCTGATTCATGCGATCGTAGGGAACGGAGATAAACACGCTACCGCTACGGCGAATCGGGTGATTTGTTTGGTCAGTTGCTTTGCTCTGACGCATACCCTCCACTTCGTATACAAAGATGCGGCTGCCTGATTCTGAGTTGGCCGCTACACCAGATATGCTTGGGCTGTACATTTGTTGCTTGTCCTTCACGATACAGAGTTATAAAGAAAGAGAATGTGACGTTAGACTCAATTTACTTTTTTCTTAAGGCCATCTGAACTAATTGGCCGCGCCAATCTTTGGGCTTCGCCGTTGCGGGCGGGCGTGTCCCTTTTTGGTCGATCGCGCCTCCAGTTCCCCATCAGCCGAACATCACGCCGGCTATAGAGTCCGGCTGCGTTCAGGTGTTGACCTATAGCTATTGTTGTCTGCGTACTGCCAATATTTTACCCGATCGCGGGATCTGCCCCGATCGCTCCTTCTGATTTAGGGATTCGACAGAGGCCGATCCCGCGATCGGGAGAGGATTTCACTTATCAAAGGGAATACGGCATGGAAATATAAAACTTATAATAATGAAGTAAAACTTAAAGCACGATTTGATTAAATCACGTTGAGCTTGTAGTGGGCGGACGCATTCTGGTAAGATTAATCACTAAAGTTAGCATTAATAGCCAAAAAATTGGGGTACGATCCCATCCTATAAGGCAGGCGAGCAGGCAAGCCCGATCGGACGGGAATCGTGATGGAACTATATATTGTTGATTCGCCAGATGTAAAAATCCCGTCTCAACTCCATAGTCCAAAAAATCTCAAATAGGTTGAGGCATCAACCTAGAGGCGAGGCAAGATCGGACAAGCTGTGCTTGCCAGAAGCTGTTTGAATCCACAATCCCCATGCCTGCCAGGGATCTGGAGTATGTCAATTGCCTTCAAGATTGCTTGGGTCTTCCCTCGCAGGCAGTCAACTGACTCCTGTATGCTGGTGAGTGCTCGATCCGATCGGGGTAGCAACAAAATCGCACAAAGCCGGCACGCTACCTGTGGCCTTAAATTTTGTGGAATCTAGACTTGAGTTAGTAAACAGTGATTTTTTTAGAGGGAAACTATGACAAGTAAGCCGGATCGCGTGGTTTTAATTGGCGTAGCCGGAGACTCCGGGTGCGGAAAATCTACTTTTTTGCGCCGATTGACAGATTTGTTCGGGGAAGATTTCGTGACTGTAATCTGCCTCGATGACTATCATTGTCTCGATCGCAAGCAGCGCAAGGAAACAGGGATTACCGCCCTAGACCCCAGAGCTAACAATTTTGACCTGATGGCCGAGCAAATGAAGGCGCTCAAAGAAGGTAAGGCGATCGACAAACCGATTTACAACCACGAAACCGGTCTGCTCGATCCTGCTGAGCGGATAGAGCCGAATCACATCATCGTGATTGAGGGGCTGCACCCCCTTTACGACGAGCGAGTGAGAAATCTCATCGACTTCAGCGTCTACCTCGACATCAGCGACGAAGTTAAAATTGCTTGGAAAATCCAGCGCGACATGGCGGAACGGGGCCACCGTTACGAAGACGTGCTGTTTGCGATCAACGCTCGCAAACCAGATTTCACCGCCTACATCGACCCCCAAAAGCAATATGCTGATGTGGTAATTCAAGTATTGCCGACCAACTTGATCAAAGATGACAAAGAACGGAAGGTTCTGCGCGTCCAAATGATCCAACGCGAAGGCATCGCCAATTTTGAACCTGCGTATTTGTTTGACGAAGGTTCAACAATTAACTGGGTTCCTTGCGGTCGCAAACTGACTTGTTCCTATCCCGGAATTAAGATGTACTACGGCCCAGACGCTTTCTACGGCCAGGAAGTCTCGATTTTGGAAGTAGACGGTCAGTTCGAGAATCTCGAAGAAGTTATTTACATCGAAAGCCATTTGAGCAAGACTTCTGCGAAGTACGAAGGCGAGTTAACTCACCTGTTGCTTCAGCACCGCGAATATCCTGGTTCCAACAATGGAACTGGTTTATTCCAAGTGTTAGTGGGATTGAAGATGCGGGCGACTTACGAGAAGTTGACTGCGAAGGAATCGAAAGTGGCTGTTAGTGTTTAGAACCCTGATATGAAAGGTTTGAGAGGTGCAATTGCGCCTCTTTTTTTTGTAAGAAAATGAACTGCTCCAGCGCCAGAGGGCGCAGAGAATAGTTAGAAGAGGATTTTTTGAGGTAGAGAGGTTAAGAAGGTTTTTCCGGCTTCATTGAGGTCGCCATCTAGGGAAAAAGTTAAACTGCGAACTCGGATATCACCAATTTTATTGTTTAGTGGCTGTTTGAGGTCTTGCGGGTAAATGAGAATTGCATTTTTACAGTTTACTGCATTTGCGTAGGCAACTATTTGATGACGGTCACTACTGGCTACTTGATCTGGATTTTTGTATTTGGTATCGAGGACATACAGGATTTCATTTGTTTCAATATCGCGTAGAATTAAGTCAATTTTATCGCAATAATTTTGGTCATGTGTTACCGTTTGTTTTTTCTTGACAAAGAAGCCTGTTGGTGTATTTGCTTTGAGCCATTCAGCGACAAATTGTTCGTATAATTTAGCCATGTCTATGAGAAAAGGGAGCATTTCGCGATCGCCCTTTTCGTGACTGGGCCCTGTGTTATCTAAAAAGAATCGACATAAGGCGTGTAAAAGTTGATAATCTTGATTCAAACGGTGATAATTTCTATCAATACAAGCTTCTGATTTAAAAGGTTTTAATGTGACAAATCCTTGGAGTGCGTGGAAGGCTTTTCGCACAGTGGATGAAACAGTTTCACCGCACACACCGCTGCGCCCAATCATGAAAAGTGTCCAAGCGAGTATTTGATTATCTTCGATATCGCCTGTTTGTTCGTGATAGTGGCATTTTAGTTTAACATCCCAAGGTTTTTGCAGGGCTGACCGCAAATCGACGCGGCCGCGAATATAAGCGAGTCTTTCTGTTTTGGATAAGTAATCGCGATACAATCCTTTGCGACAGCGTTCTAGAATTTTTTGGGCAAAAATGTTAGCTAATCTCTCGTAAATTTGTTTTAAAGATTGGCACTGAATCGATCCTTGGGGAAATTTTATCTTAAGGTTGTAGGCATATTCAAGCATTCCGAATAAGTTATTTATGGGAACCTTTGGGCGGATGGCGATGTGAAAGTCGGGAGTGATGGGAATGTTACCAACTCTGCCTTTAGATTTTAGTTCCCATTTATCTTTTGTTTTACGGTTGGGAAATTCTATGTCGATTTCCTTGCCATAATTCTGGTATATTTTATCTCCTACTGATTCGGGGATTAAGTCTCGATCTAAAATTCGTAATTCATATTCTTTCAGTTCGATAGTTTGGCGTGATTCTCGTTTCATAAGATTATTACTTGCTCAATTTATCTTTGATTTTGTCCCAGAGAAATTCATTCATTTTTGCCTGGTTATCAAAGAAGTATTCTTCAAGGTAGGGCTCGATTTCCATTTGCCAAATATCTTGGATATCTTCAGCTAAGGTTTTTGTCAAAAAGAAGGAGATGCCTAGTTGATAGTGTTTGTTGTTAATTGCCCGATTGACATCTTTTAGAATGCTAGTTAATTTATCAACTGGGAAACCTGTTTCCTCTCTCTGGTGATACTGTCGCAGCACTTCATAGTTTGGATAGATGGGAATGAATGCGAAGCGGCGGCGGAGTGCGTTATCGACTAAGGCAATAGAGCGGTCTGCGGTGTTCATTGTGCCGATAATGCGGACATTTGTAGGGATTTTAAAGGGTGTACCGCTGGCTAGTGTAATAAAGCGTCCTGTGTCTTGTCGGTCATCTAGGAGATACATTAATTCGCCAAAGACTTGAGATAAATTTGCGCGATTAATTTCATCAATAATGAGCACGCAAGTTTCTTCACGGGCTTCGGCTTTTTCGCAAAAATCTAGGAATCTGCCGGGAACTATTGAGTAGGTTAATTGTCCGTTTTGAGTTATTGGGCGGAGGCCTTCGATAAAGTCTTCGTAGGTGTAGGCGGGGTGAAATTGGATAATGTCTGAGAAACCGTCACCGCCGCCGATTAAGTGTTTGGCTAGTTTTTCGGCTATGAAGGTTTTGCCAGTTCCGGGCGGGCCTTGGATGATGGCTTGTTTCTTACGGTTAATGGTGGATATCCATCGGTTGACTTCAGATGTTTGAAAACCCGTAATTTCAGAAATTTCTTCTAGATTATACACTAGATTAAATTCTTTTTCATATACTGTAAAATATTGATTTATAAGCAGAGGGGAATCATTATCGTCCACATTGCAACATAAAAATAAGGGAAATACCTTTTTAAAGGTTTGTACTATTAGTTGAATTAACTTTTTAGCAGAATATCCTAATACTTCTTTTTTTTTAAGCGATCTAGCAACCTGAATATTAGTAATGTTATATTCTTCAAATTCGTCTCTTTGTTGCATAATACTATTTAATAATTCATAAATACATTGTGGAGATTTCATTATGATCGTAGGATCTTCATCCACAGGGAAAGTAGAACGAATTATTTCCTTAGTTAAATAGCAATGATATTGATTGGGAAGGTTATAACGTTTGAGGCTATCGATTGCCAAGGGCTTATCTATATAATAATTGGTTTGATAATTATCTATAATACCATCAATTTCGTTAAATTTTGTACAAAAACCAAAAGTTAAGTCTTGGTTGTCAAATCTTAGCATTAAGTAAGCATTGTCTCCATAATTGATATCTTCAAAACTAAAAAATATACTGTAAGCTATTGATTGTAAACCTTTTGTTTCAACGATCGAGCCAAATTGCTCCCACTTGATATTTATATATTTTTTGATAAAATCAGGCAACTGCTCTTCCACCTGACTGAAAATATACTTCAATGGCTCTTCTACATATTTTAAGAAATCTCTTTTGTGTGCCATGTAAAAATCTGAGCTTGGGTTTTCACAAAATTCGGTCAATAAGTTAAATGTGTCTGTTGAAAAAGGACATTCAGGATGTACAAAAACTTTTTCCATTTTTTCTGTATGTTTAAGGTGACTCAATTGTTGTTCTTAACTTATTGTAGCCGATCGCCATTCCCGACACCAGACATCAGAAATGCGATCGCACTTCCCATCCTTACCCACATCAATAGCCATCCCAAACCAGTAACACAGGCAAAACCGCTAACAACAGTTCCCGGAAAATTTAAACTTGCGCCGAGTGACTCAGATTTACCAAATTGTGTCTATACTAGATAATTGAATCCGGCGATCGCGACTAATAACGGGTACATTAAGATACAAAGCAGTAGCAGCAATAATGCGATCGGGCAAATCGGGAATTTGCGATCGGTCAACTTGCCTTAAAGTCAAAGCTATATTGCGATCGAAAGGAATTTCAACCAATAAGGCATCATCGCTCTCAACTTCTCTCAAGAATAGATCGAAAGTAGCTGAATTAATCCGCCCTCTCTCGCTCAGATACACAATTTCTGCTAATGTAATTGATGAAAAAGCCACCTAATTTCCCTCGGCAGCTATGTCTTCTATTGTCGTTCTAGCAGTCACCGAAAGTCGCGAATCGGCAAAAATATACCAAATAACAGCATGAGTATCCCTACAGCACGCAGCATTAGAAATCCTCCCTTGGGAAATTCGCCCATTCTTCCCTGCGAACTTCATCTATATCAGCCGCAGAGGGTGCAATTCCCAAGTCAGCACATAAACCCCACAATGATTTGCGGGGAGTCGGCCCAACAACTAATTCTCGTTCTATTTCAGGAACTATCCACTTAATCAACCGTAACTTTTCGGCTAGAGACAACTGCTTGACAAGATTTAAAACCGCCTCAAAAGTCATGTTTTTTATATTTCAATTTGCGATCGATGTAATTGTAGCATTTTGGCCCGGACAGCATCGCCGGGTTTGGGTTGAGAAGATTCGTTTACCACGGTTCCCGGAAAATTTAAACTTGTGTCGAAACTATCTAAACGTGCTATATTCAACTCCGTAAACCCTGAACAGCACTTTCAGGTAATGCAAATTCATCAACCAGTCAACTAAATGCCTCCTACTTTCAAGAAATTAGCTGCCATTGCCATCTTTTTTGTAGCCGTAAAAGTTTTAGTTGACTCCCCCTATTTCAAAGAAGCAAAAAGCTCGATCGCCCACCGAAACGAAGCAAGTGCCACATTAGACCCCCCAAACCTGCGACAAACAGCCGCAAACAAGCCCCCAGCAGCGCATCCAACATCAGTCGATCGCAACTTTGATATCGTAGTGTACGGCGATGAAGTACCGGGGATATGTGCGGCGATATGGGCTAAGAAAACTTTAGGTGAAAAAGGCAAAGTTGCTGTGGTGCGATCGAACTACGCAACCGATCCCTTGGGCGGCGTACTCACCCGCGGCGGTTTAGGTTACGTGGATTTAGATAAAATCCCCGATTGGTATCGCCAACCCTACGCCCAGTGCTTCCGGGAATTCTTAGACAAAGCCAATGTTCCCGAATCTTGCTTAGAACCAAAACAGGCCGACAAAGCACTCAAAGAGATGCTTGCGGAAGCCGGAGTTAAAGTTATTTCCAACTCAACTCTTACTCCTCACGTAGTCAATAATAAAATTGAATATGCCGAAGTCAAAAACACTAAAGTCAAAATTAAAGCTAATTCTTTTATTGATGTAACTCAAGACGCAGAACTTGCTAGAAAAGCAGGCTTATCTTATTACACAGGATATGAATCGCAAAATATCAAATCCCAAAATGAAACCTTAGCAGTATCTGTAGTCCCCACAATTACCGGGCTAACGATCGCCGATTTACGCAAAATAGAAGATAACATTCTCTACAACACTCCTTTAGTAGAAAAGATTAAAACCAGCATTAGTAAATATAAAGATCCTGCAAGTACACAATTCTGGATGAGGAACTTTGAAAGTACAATTTATCAGGCCTATACAGACGGATATAATATCAGAAGTGTAGCCATCGGAGCCGCCTATCACGTAGATAGAAATCTCCCCTTCACTCAAGAAAAAGGATTCTTCTTTGACAAGGCAAATATTTGCGTTTATAAAAATAATTCGATGTCGTGGAACGGGTTTCTGTTTAAATACAAAGTTGACGAGTTGATGAAGATGGAAGCTAACGGCAGAAAACCGACTCCTGAAATGGTTAAAGAAATGTCACGCATCCAAGAATGGCTGCAAAAAAAGTCGGGTAAAGATGTGAGACTATTTATCCCGGATGAGATTTATATCAGACAAACTTTGAATGTGCGCGATGTGGTAGCGCCGCTGACGGGGAAGGAGATTATCAAAGGAGGAACATTACCCGAAAAGTCGATCGGCAGTTTTTCCTACGATTTCGACTTGCGGGGCGGAGTCAAGAATTTGGATTCGAGAATTCCGCCGCTGCCGGTGTATAATTTCGGGATAGAGAGCGCTTTGGCGAGTAAAGTGAATAATTTGGCTATTGTAGGGCGATCTTCGGGCTATGTCGGTATGGCGGTATCAGTCGGGCGAATTGCGACAGTGAATATTTATCAAGGACAAGGCGTGGGCGTGGCGGCCGGTTTGGCTAGCAAGTTCGGCGTGCCGCTGAATACGATTACTTCGAGTAAAACCAGAGAAACTTTGGAGACTTTAACGGGGAAAACGACCTATTTGTCGGGGAGAGATACGAGTTATGGCGTGGATTACAAGGAAGTAAAGTAATCGAGGTATAGCAGTCACCAGTTGAAGATATCGAAACCTCATCTTCTACGGCGCAAGATTCCCCAACTCTTAAATATCCTCTCGCTCTTCGCTCTGCTGCTGCTCGTATTCTGTAATAATGTTCTGAATATCCTCTGCTGCAATATCGACTTGTTCGGATTTGGTGTAAAGGGTCAGCAAAATGATTCCCGTTGCTGTTTGGACGTAGTAAATTAAACGGTAGCCACCACTTTTACCTTTTTGAGTGTCGCTATTTCGGACTCTTAACTTGAAGACGGCATAACCCACTCCAGCAATTCGATCTCCTGGCAGCTCTCCCCGTGTGAGTTGTTCGATAACGGGTTGAATATCATTGCGTATGCTGCGGTATTTTTTGGCAAGAGTGCGTAAATTGCGATTGAAGGTTGGTGAAACTATAACTTGAATTAAGGGCAAGTCAGTCATTTTCAATTCCTTCCCACATTTGAGCAACCGAAATGGTTTGCCCAGTCATGGCTTCGTGCCAAGCTTGCCGAAAATCTTGTAGAAGCGCTGCTTTAGATTGACCCTCCCCGTGAATTTCTGAGGGTTCTGAAATACTAAAAGAATTAGCAGCAGGCATCTCTTGGACTTCTACTGAGAAAACCTCTGACCGATTATTTTGCGAAATGATGACTCCCTGACGTTGCTTTTGGCTTAGAAACTCTATAAAACTCGCAACCAATGCCAGATGTTCTGGAGAGAGTCGATCGAGCCATAGATCAATTTGATGTCGAAGTGGTGCTACATTCATAATGCCATCATACCTATTAATTTTACCTTCATTTTAACGTAAACCCGCCCCGCCTTGAATATCGCTCTTCCCTCTGCTTTCTCTGGCACTGATGCGGTTTAAAACTCTTCTCCTCCCTTCTGTGGCACAATCATAAATAAGATAAAACCCTCAAGCCACCATGACCGCAAACCTACCACCCCAATACGACCCCAAAGCCACCGAAACCAAGTGGCAAAAATACTGGGAAGACAATCAAACCTTCAAAGCTGACCCCGAAGCCGGCGGCGAACCTTACTGCGTCGTCATTCCGCCACCCAACGTCACCGGCAGCCTCCACATGGGACACGCTTTTGAGGAGACGCTGATTGATGTCCTCGTCCGCTATCACCGCATGACTGGACGCAATACCCTGTGGTTGCCGGGAACGGATCATGCTAGCATCGCAGTTCAAACTATTCTCGAAAAACAACTCAAAGCAGAAGGCAAAACTCGCCACGATTTAGGACGAGAAAAATTCTTAGAACGGGCTTGGGAATGGAAAGCTGAGTCTGGCAATACTATTACTAATCAACTGCGTAGTTTGGGCGTGTCTGTCGATTGGTCGCGAGAACGCTTTACGATGGATGAAGGCTTATCCGCTGCGGTTTTAGAAGCCTTTGTTCGCCTCTACGATGAGGGGCTGATTTATCGCGGCAATTACTTGGTGAATTGGTGTCCGGCGAGTCAGTCTGCTGTGTCGGATTTGGAAGTTGACCAGCAGGAAGTTGAGGGGCATTTGTGGCATTTCCGCTATCCTTTGACGGACGGTTCCGGTTATTTGGAGGTGGCGACGACTCGGCCGGAGACGATGTTGGGCGATACTGGGGTGGCTGTGAATCCACAGGACGATCGCTATAAGCATCTTATCGGTAAAACTGTCACTTTGCCCATTCTCGATCGCGAAATTCCAATTTTTGCCGATGAATTAGTTGACCCAACTTTCGGAACTGGCTGTGTCAAAGTGACTCCCGCCCACGATCCGAATGACTTCGAGATGGGCAAGCGCCACAATTTGCCGTTTATTAACATTATGAATAAGGACGGCACTTTAAATGAAAATGCCGGAGAGTTCCAAGGACAAGACCGATTTGTTGCCCGCAAAAATGTGGTGAAGCGGTTACAAACTGACGGGTTTTTAGTTAAAATAGAAGATTACAAGCACACAGTTCCCTATAGCGAACGCGGCAAAGTTCCAGTCGAACCGTTGCTATCTACTCAATGGTTTGTCAAGATCGATCCTCTTTCTCAACGCGCTTTAGAAGCATTAGATCAAAGTAACTCACCTGTCTTTGTTCCTGACAGATGGACAAAGGTTTATCGTGATTGGTTGGTGAAGCTAAAAGATTGGTGTATCTCCAGACAATTGTGGTGGGGACACCAAATCCCGGCTTGGTATGCTGTTAGCGAAACTCACGGCGAAATTACCGACACAACGCCGTTTGTGGTGGCTAAAACTGAAGCTGAAGCTAGGGAAAAAGCTGCGGCTAAATTTGGGCAAGATGTTGAGTTGGTCAGAGATCCAGATGTATTGGATACTTGGTTTTCGTCTGGATTGTGGCCTTTTTCTACTTTGGGATGGCCGGAAAAAACTCAGGATTTCGATTTTTACTATCCCACAACTACTCTGGTGACTGGTTTTGATATCATCTTTTTCTGGGTTGCTAGAATGACGATGATGGCCGGACATTTTACTGAAAAGATGCCTTTTGATACTGTTTACATTCACGGTTTGGTGTTGGATGAAAAAGGTCAAAAAATGTCTAAGAGTAAAAATAACGGTATTGACCCGCTGCTGTTAATTGGTAAGTACGGGACTGATGCTTTGCGCTACACTTTGGTTAAGGAAGTGGTAGGGGCCGGTCAAAATATTCGCATGGAGTACGATCGCAAAACTGATGAATCGAAATCAGTCGAGGCTTCCCGGAATTTCACAAATAAGCTGTGGAATGCGGCCCGGTTTGTGATGATGAATCTGGAAGGACAGACTCCGCAGCAGTTGGGAAGTCCGGCTGTAGAAGGCGGTAGTTTGGAATTGTGCGATCGCTGGATTCTTTCTCGCTATCATCAAGTTGTGCAACAAAGCCGCAATTCTTTGGAAACTTACGGCTTGGGAGAAGCGGCTAAGAATCTTTACGAGTTTATTTGGGGCGATTTTTGCGACTGGTATATTGAGTTAGTTAAGTCTCGCTTGCAGCAGGATGCTGAACCAAATTCTAAGAAAGTCGCGCAGCAAACTTTTGCTTTTGTGTTGGAAGGAATTCTGAAATTGCTGCATCCTTTTATGCCGCACATTACTGAGGAAATTTGGCACACTCTGACTCAAACAGGTGATAGTGAATGTTTGGCTTTGCAAGCTTATCCTGAAGCAGATATCTCGCTAATTGATGCTGATTTGGAACAGCAGTTTGAGTTGTTGTTCGGGACAATTCGCACTATTCGTAATTTGCGGGCAGATTCTGATATCAAACCCAGTGTGAAGGTGACGGCGATTTTGCAAAGCGAAAGCGAGAAGGAACGCCAAATTCTCTCGGATGGAAGCGTTTACATCAAAGATTTGGCTAAGGTGGAAAATCTGACTGTTACTGCTAGTTTGGATGGAGATTTGGGACAGACAATTGCTGGGGTTGTCGGTACTGTACAAGTATTGATTCCTCTGGCTGGGGTGGTGGATTTGGTGGCTTTGCGCGGTAAATTAGAGAAGAAGTTGAGCAAGGTGGAAGCTGAAATTAAGCATACTGCGGCGCGTTTGACTAATCAGAAGTTTGTGGATAAGGCTACTCCTGATGTGGTTCAGGGGGCGCGGGATGCTTTGGCTGAAGCCGAAAAACAGGCGGAAATTTTGCGCGATCGGCTAAAGTTGTTTTAATAGTTAACGGTTGATTGTTGACAGTTGAAAGTTGACAGCTAAGTTGAGGCGCATCTAAATTCTACAGTCAAGGTAGTATCAGTCTTCTATCTGAGTCCCCATCCTCTCGATCCCCCCTAACCCCCCCTAAAAAAGGGGGGGACAAGAGCGCTCAAAGTCAACCCCTACTCCCCTTCTTAAGGGGGATTTAGCGGGATCGAGTCTCGGCCACAAGCGAGATATATAAATAACAAATAACAAATAACCAATAACAAACAACAAACAACAAATAACCAATAACAAATAACCAATAACAAATAACCAATAACCCCTATGCTATATTTAGCCCAAGTACAAAAAAAGGATATTTTAGGTGAAATAAGTCTGCAATTACTGGTCTGTCAAAATGCTGATGAGACTTGGGCTATTCTTCCCGAACAAACTGTCTTGATAGTGCCGCCAAATTGTAATCAAAATGTGTTAAATGAAGGAATGCTAGTATTAGCAGATATTGGCGAAAATCGCCACATTTTGCAGGTTCAAACAGCTACAAACTGGGTGCTAGAATTAGTTGAAAAGTATTTAACCACAGGCTTTACTCCCGATTTTTGGCAGCAAGAAGCCCAGAAAGCAGAAGAGTGCCGCCAATCTCTCACTTTGCAAAGTCAAGAATTGTCTCGCAGATCGATCGAACTTGAAGCCCGCCGCGAACAAATTCAAAATTTAGAAGCCAAACTCCAGCAGGAAAAAGAATTGCTGGAAAGCAAAAATCAGCCCTCCGAAGAGAATTTTGATGCGCCATAACAAAGTCCGCCGGCGCGGACTGATATCGAAGCAATATTGCCGGAGGCTAAAGCACTTTTGACTTTATCCAAGCGGCGGGGAGACACAGCAATTTCTGAGAATTGCTGACATAAGCCCGCTTCTGGAAAACATCGTACTGATTCCGTTCGATCGCATTTAAGATTCTGCTGTACAACATCGTAGCAGCCCACACTGTCCAGCGGATATCGGGACTCAAAACTTTGATTCCGGGCTCGGCGCTGGCGTATAATTTGCGAGCTCGCTGGATTTGAAACTTCATCAACTCCCGCCAGCGGTTGTCAATCACACCGTTGAATAAATCTTCTTCGGTGTAGTTAAACAGCGCTAAGTCTTCTAAGGGCAGGTAAATGCGGCCGCGACGGGCGTCTTCTCCGACATCGCGCAGAATGTTAGTTAACTGCTTGGCTATACCGAGGGCGATTGCTTCTTCCTTGGGAATTTTATTTCCCCAGTGCCAATTCCAGTTGGCAGCCCGGTTCGATTCGTCTACACCCATTACAGACATCGACATCAGCCCGACAGTACCCGCTACTCGATAACAGTAAAGATTGAGCTCTTCAAAAGTTTCGTAGCGGCTGCGGTACAAGTCCATTTGCTGGCCCGCAATCATCTCTCTAAACGGCTGAATGTCGATCGGGAAACGAGACAAGGTATCCACCAAAGCCACGTCGTAATCGTCGTGGGGATGGCCGGCAAACAATGATTCTAGGCGTTTTTCCCACAGATTTAGAGTTTCAGGGGTTGTGGCCTCAGAACCTGGCCCGTCTACGAGTTCGTCGGTGCGGCGGCACCAAACGTAAATCGCCCAGATAGCCCGACGCTTGGCTTCGGGCATGAGTTGAGTGCCTAAATAAAAATTTTTGGCATAACTCGCTGTGACTTGGCGGCACAATTCGTAGGATTCTTCCAAAGAAGCCAGAGTTCTCATGCACTGGAGTTTTGACAGTTGCAGCATCCGAGAATAAGAAATTTAAAGATTAGAACTGACATTCCCCCGTTGAGACAACGGGAGATTCTTTTACGTCTTTAGGAATGACGCATCCGAACCGAGAAACCTGGTTTTTGAACCGAGATTGAGGGTTTTCAGCAAATATTTTGGCTAAAAACCCGGTTTCACGTCGCCCGCGCGCAAATCCCAGTATTTATGAAAAATTCTTAATTTTTCATTTGTTATTGGCCGTTGAAATAGCCTGCGCTGTCAGCTTACCAGAAAGCACAGCACCTTCCATACTCGCAAGATAACGCTGCATTGTATAATCCCCCGTTAGATAGAAATTGCTAATGGGAGTGGTTTGGGTGGGACGGCACTCTTGACGGCCGGGAGTGGCTTTGTAGACGGAACGTGGGGTTTTGACTACGTGATATTTGAGCAGTTTGGCGGGTTCTGGGATTTGGTCGGGAAAGAGTTTTTCTAACTCGACCATTGTGGCTGCGACGATATCTTCGTCAGATTTGCCTATCCAGTCTTTGGCCGGTGCGAGTACCAGTTCCAGCATGGATTTGTCTGGGTTGGCATATTCGCGGCAGGTGTTGCTCATGTCGGCGTAGACGCTCAGCAAGGGCGATCGCGAGAACAGCAAGTGGTCGATATCTGTTAACTTGCGATCGAACCACAAGTGTACATTAATCACCGGTACACCCTCCAAACCTTCGAGCTTTTTGAAATAACCCATTTCGGCCCAAGGTTTCGGCATCATCAACTTCAGCGGGTCAACCGGCATCGCCGAAACGTAAATATCAGCCGTCAGAACTTCTGACTCTGCCCCCTTGACACCCCGAATCTGGAAACCGCGCACCGTGTTGTCATCATTGAGCAAAAATTCCCCGATGGGTGCATTCAGCCGGACTTCGCCACCGCGCTCAGTTATGTAGTCTACCATCGGCTGACACAACCTCTCCGTAGGGGAACCGTCTAAAAAAGCCATTTTCGAGCCTTTTGTCTCTTGCAAGAAGCGGTTGAGGGCTGTCAGCAGAATGGTTGCAGATATTTCGTGGGGGTCGATAAAATTCAGCGCCTTGGACATGGCGATGAATACTTCTTTTTCGACTCTGGGGGGGACGTTTTGCTTTTTGAGCCACTCGGAAAAGGAGTATTTGTCCATTTCTTCAACGTATTTCTGGCCCTGAAGTATCGCCGGAACCAAACCGATGCCGAAACTGATTTTTTCGGCCCAGGTGAGCATATCGTTGTTTCTGAGGATGGCCACAAGGCCGTTGAAGGGAGCCGGAATATTCGGAAAGTCAAAGCGCGAATAGGTTCCGGGTGTTTCCGGCTGATTGAAAATCATCGAGTGCTCTTTCCATTGCAGCCGGTCTTCGATGTCTAGTTCTTTGAATAGTTGGAGCATATTTGGGTATGCACCGAAAAATATGTGGAGGCCGGTTTCGTACCAGTCGCCGTCTGCATCTTTCCAAGCGGCTACTTTGCCGCCGAGTACGTCCCGACTTTCTAGGAGGATGGGGGTGTGACCCGCATCGGTGAGATATTTTGCACAGGATAACCCTGCTAGGCCGGCTCCGGCGATCGCAACTCGCATTTAATACTACTGCCCTCTGTTCGCTTCGCCTTAATTATACGTTACAAGTCGTTACATTTTCTAGGTCGCGCCACCACAACTCAGAAACCTGGTTTTTCCGACAATCTTGGGCTTTCATCGAAAAAATTGCCAAAAAACCCGGTTTCTAGGCCGCGCCACTACAACTCAAAAACCTGGTTTTTCCGACAATCTTGGGCTTTCATCGAAAAAATTGCCAAAAAACCCGGTTTCTAGGCCGCGCCACCACAACTCAAAAACCTGGTTTTTCCGACAATCTTGCGCGATCGCCCACAAAGGAAGTTGGTTGGTATTCGTCGGGATCGGGTAGGCCGGGAATAGGGAGATATCTCCAATTACCACTAAACAATAGGTACATCGCACCCGCAAACACGATACCGCTAACAACAGCACCAGCAATTTTCCAAACACTGTAGGGACGTTCGCCTTGAACTTCGGCGGTGCGAGCATTAACTATTACTTGATATTGCTTGTTTTGATAGCGATAGGCGCACATCCACACTGGTAGCAAAATATGCTTAAAAGTGATAGCATTGTAATCTGTAGAAACGCTGTGAACCCGCTGCTCGTCACCGCCGATCTGTCTACAAACATCCCAATGAATAGTACCCGCCATGACATTTTTAGCAGATTCAAATCCTTGAGGGAGAGAAACTTGCGATCGCTGTGCTTCAAACCCAGCTAAATAAGAAGAATTGTAAGGGCGCAATGACTCCTTGAGATGCCAAGGTTCCAGTGCATCCAGACGCGGGCGATCGACTGAAGTTGTCGCCGGAATCAAAATATCATCAAAAGTGCGATCGACTCTGCCAGAAGCAGGCCACCACCTGGTATGTTGGACTTCACGAGTTTTAGTTTCAGTTTCACCGTTAGCATTAGTTTCTGTATAACTCTCAGTCACGTAGTAATGCTCTCCGCGATCGCCCTTATAGTAACTCACCGTATAACAGTCGTAAGTCCAAAACGGCAAATAAACCCCTTGAATTTTCTCCGGTTGCGCCATAGATTTCAAAGCAGAAGGAGCAAACCAGCGCTTGCTGAGCCACTTCTGAATGCTTTCTCTGGCTTGTTTATCAGTAACTTCAAAGGGTATAATTCCCTCTGGTTGCACCCTAGGGCTGGCTTTTACAGGTTGCGTCACAATTGGAGAAGCACAAAACGGGCATCTACCCGCTACTTTCGGCGGTTCAAAAGTAATACTTGCTCCGCAATTATTGCATTTTACTTCCAGGGCTGTTGTGGATAAAGTTGTCAGCGCCGTGCGATCGTTTTTTAGATATTGTTCGTAGGAATTCTCCTTTACTTCTTCCGCAGTTTGGGGAATGGCGTCTTCCCAGCCGCAGTAAGCACATTTTAGCTTTCCTGCTTGGGGGTTGAACTCTAAATAAGCCCCGCAGCTAGGACAGGGAAAACGTTTAACACCAGGTTCAGAAGTATTCATAATAGTTTATTGGTGATATATAGCATTTCTCAGAAAGATGAGGTGTCACTGGGTATATGGCAAACAGGTCATTGGCAAAACAGGTCATTGGGCATACCTCACGACGCTTGAGAACCGCTATAACTGGTAATTGGCAATCGGTAATCGGGAAAACCTACCAATTGCCAATTAACTAAAGATCCAAAATTTTAGGCTGCTGCGGTTGGGGGCGGGGGCGGTACTGTTGCCAACAAAGAGGCTAATTCCGGCACTTGCGATGCTAATTTCCAGCCGTCCAAACCTGCCCTCCAAACTATTACCTGATGTGTCAAACCATTTTGCAGAAGTTGATGCAATTCAAAGGGCCCTAATTGTTGACCGTTGGGGGCAATGTACCACTGAGTTTGTGTTATTGGCGGCGGTGGCGGCGGTGTTTGCGATGCTGGTGACTGCATCATATTTGTCATTTGCTGACCCATTGCCATTCCCATGCCTAATTCTAATGCTTGATTGCCGCCGCTGGGGTTATTTGCTGATGCTTCTATAGCGTTAGCAGCTTGATATTGGGTATATTGCTGCATATTTCCCAGAAGTCCGATCGAGGCTCGTTTGTCGAGTGCTGCTTCCACTTCAGGCGGCATCGAGATATTTTCAATTAATATCTGAGTTAATTCTAACCCGAACTGCTGGATATTTGGCTGTAGGGCAATGCATATTTGTTCGCCCATTTGCGTGTAGTTGGCTGCAAAGTCTAGCAAGGGAACGCGGGAATTGCCAACCCAATTGGCAAAGGAGCTGACTATTGTATTGCGGAGTTGTTCGCTAATTTCATCTACTTGAAATAGTCCGTCTGTGCTGATTAATTGCTTTAAAAGTTGTTCGGGATGGGAAACTTTAATGTTGTATGTGCCAAAAGCCCGCATTCGCACTGGGCCGAGTTCTGGATCGCGGATAATTACAGGGTTAGCGGTTCCCCATTTCAGGTTGGTAAATATCTTGGTGTTAAAAAAGTAAACTTCTGCTTTGAAGGGAGAGTTGAAACCGTAGGGCCAACCTTTTAAAGTGCTGAGAATGGGTAAGTTGCGGGTGTACAGTTCGTGCATTCCAGGATCGAAGACATCGGCAACTTTGCCTTCGCTGACAAAGACTGCTATTTGTCCTGGTCGTACAGTTAGTTTAGCACCTTGTTTGATTTCGTTTTGGTGGCGCTCGAATCGATAGGCAATGGTATCGTTGGTGTTGTCTAACCATTGGATGATATCGATAAATTCGCCGCGAATTTTG
The DNA here is from genome assembly GCF_036700745.1 of Microcoleus sp. S36a_B3. NCBI lineage: Bacteria > Bacillati > Cyanobacteriota > Cyanophyceae > Oscillatoriales > Microcoleaceae > Microcoleus > Microcoleus sp. S36a_B3. Next base: position 53,359 of record NZ_JAUBPN010000021.1, read on the forward strand.
TCAAAGAGTCCCATATATTTGTTTTGAGCTTTTGTTAAATTTTAACTTCAATAGGAGCGATCGATGTTCCCGATCGCCATTGTAAAGTTTTTAGGTGCGATCGGCGCGCTCTGATGGGGGCGATCGCCCTTCACTCCCTCAATCCCTCTCAGCAATGGTTTCCCTCACAATTCGGGTTCAATGAAAATTACAATAACTTCCAAATCAGTATCTTTGATACCAACGGGGATTTGCAAATGCAGCATCCCGTCTGCACCGACGCGCGATCGCGCTTTAATACTTTGCATAACTGAGAGTTCCTTCAGTTTGTACGGAAATTTAATCTTCTAATCACCTCAATAGACTGGCATTGCATAAATGACCGGATCTATCGGTCAACCGCAGATGTCAAGCAGATAAATACAAATAAACGCAGATGTATTTCAAGATTTTTTCCGAATTAATGCAATACAAGTCTAATCTTCATCCCGCTTATTTTTAACTGTTTCACAATCTAACCAACAGGTGCGATCGCGATTTCCACCAGCAGCTTTTAACTCATTTAATGCTTGTTTGGCAATTTGCAAATCTTCTAAAGTCTCTAACCATTCGATGAGTGCTTGCCAAGTTTCGATATAGCGGTTCTCAAGCATGGTGAGGTATGCCTGCGGAGGCCTATGCCCTATGCCGGATAGTACCTCAGATGAGAGCTTGAAAGGCTATATCTAAGACACTAAGTTGTTTCTCTTTTAGATATCAAAACTCAACTGACTGCAATACTTCTAATCCGGCCATTCAGGCTACCTCTATATTTAAGATTGGTGTATCTCATTACTCTTGCACGCGAACCCGAGTGGCGCCAAAAGCAATTAATTGCGCTGCTATATTGCGGACAATTGGCAACTGCAACAAAGCTGGAGGTGTAAACTGTCGATCGCTATCCAAGGCTCCCTTAATAATTTGGTCTTGCATCAAGGACTGAAATCCTTGAATGATGCGCGTCGGCCATTCTCGCTGTCGCTGCACCTCTGCTAAATCCCACAGGTGCAAGTGATGGTTTTTCAGGGGTGTGCTCAGTACATTGGCCGCGACGACAGCATCTTGAATCGCATAGTTAATTCCCACGCCACCTATGGGCGACATGACATGGGCCGCATCCCCAATTAAGAGCAAGCCGGGACGATACCAGCGGGGAAGGCGGCTCGATTCTACTGACAGAAATGAAACTTGCGACCAATCTTTGATTTGCTGGACTCTATCTGCAAATTCTGGTGCTAATTTAGCCACTGACTTTTGCCAATTTTCTATGCCTAAATCGCGTAATTTCTGATAACTGCCTTTGAGAATTACATAACCTAGTTGCCAGTAATCCAAGCGGTCAATAACCACTAATAAATGACCTCCTGCAGCTCGCCCTCCCACACCGGAATCTTTGACATCGTGGGGACTGCGCGGCAAACGGAACCACAGAACATCCATCGGCGGGGAAGTTTTAATCGGTTCAAAACCTGCTAATTGGCGCAGGCGGGAAAAGCGACCGTCGGCTGCAACTGTCAGGGGCGATCGCACTGCATGATATCCCCCATGTCCCCGATATCGAATTCCGCACACTATTTCATTTTCTATAATTATTTCTTGTACGTTAGCTCCCATTACTAGCTGAAAATTGGGGTAGCGCTGCGCTTCGGCGGTGATGAATTCGAGAAACTTGACTTGGGGAAGAATTGTAATGTAAGGGTACTTGGTTTTGAGACTGCTCAAATCTACGAGGGCGGCAGTATTTTCACCTGCTTGGATGGTGAGGCGACGCATTTTGGTATGGGGCAGTTCCAGTAATTTGTCGGCTATTCCCAATTGATCCATAATTTCCATTACTGACGGATGCAGGGTATCGCCGCGAAATTCTCGATCGAAATCTTTGTGTTTTTCTAGCAGGATCACCGGAATGTTTTGCCGCGCTAAAAGCAGTGCTAAAACAGCGCCAGCGGGCCCGCCTCCTACTATGCAGCAGCTTGTTTCCTGCGAGTCAATGACAGAATGAGTTGTAGTGAATTCTGAATTCTCAACCGAGTTGACAGCCATATTTTTCGGCTCCCGCTTGATGAATAAGTTTGCTAATTACTTACATTGTATGGCTTTGCTAGAGAATGGGAGTTATATCCTGTGCGATCGTTTGTAGTGCGGATTTCAGTCCGCCGGCTGTTACGGACTCAAGTCCCTACTACGAACCATTTCAGCCACGAGTGAGAGAACCGCCCGCAGCCCCGTGGCTCGACAAGGTACAATAAATGCGATCGTACTTAACGCTTATATTTAAAAAGCTACACACAACGCCACAGGAGACAACGGACGTATGGGAAAAGTAGTTGGCATTGACCTCGGAACGACAAACTCAGTAGTAGCCGTCATGGAAGGCGGCAAACCGGTTGTGATTGCCAACGCAGAAGGGATGCGGACAACTCCTTCGGTGGTTGGTTTCACAAAAGAAGGAGAACGCCTTGTCGGACAGATGGCCAGACGCCAAACTGTTCTCAACCCGCAAAACACCTTTTACGCTGTCAAACGGTACATCGGACGCAAATATACCGAACTGACTCCAGAAGCAAAGCGCGTCCCTTACACAACTCGCCGCGACGACAACGGAAACATCAAAATCAAATGCCCTCGCCTGAAAAAAGATTTTGCCCCAGAGGAAATTGCGGCGATGGTGTTGCGGAAGTTGGCCGACGAAGCCAGCCGCTATCTCGGACAAGAAGTCACGGGGGCTGTAATCACTGTTCCCGCTTATTTCAACGACTCCCAGCGACAGGCGACGCGGGATGCTGGCAGAATTGCCGGACTTGATGTGAAGCGGATTTTAAATGAACCGACGGCGGCTTCTTTGGCCTACGGTTTGGAAAGAAGAGAAAGTCAAACAATCTTAGTTTTTGATTTGGGCGGCGGTACTTTTGATGTATCTATCTTAGACGTGGGAGACGGAGTATTTGAAGTCAAAGCAACTAGCGGCGATACTCAATTGGGCGGCAATGATTTTGACCAGAAAATTGTTGATTGGTTGGCCGAACAATTTTTAGAAAAAGAAGGCGTGGATTTGCGAAAAAACCGCCAAGCTTTGCAGCGGTTGATCGAAGCGGCGGAAAAAGCTAAGATTGAGCTTTCGGGAGTCGGGATTACCGAGATTAATTTGCCGTTTATCGATGCGAATGAAGATGGGCCTTTGCATTTGGAAACGCGACTGACTCGCGGTCAATTTGAAGGGCTGTGCAGCGATTTGGTGCAGCGGATGCGCCGTCCGGTGAAACAAGCTTTGGCTGATGCAAATTTGAATCCTTCTCGGATTGATGAAATTGTGTTGGTCGGCGGTTCGACTCGGATTCCTTTGGTGCAGGAAATTGTTCGCAGTTTGATCGATCGCGAACCGAATCAAAATGTGAATCCCGATGAGGTTGTGGCGGTGGGTGCGGCAATTCAGGCGGGAATTTTGGCGGGGGATGTCCGCGATGTGCTGCTGTTGGACGTAACGCCGCTTTCTCTGGGTTTGGAAACTATCGGCGGGGTGATGAAAAAACTGATTCCTCGGAATACTACTATTCCTGTTAGGCGATCGGACGTTTTTTCCACTGCCGAAAACAACCAAACTGTGGTAGAAGTTCACATCATCCAAGGGGAACGGGAATTAGGTAGAGATAATAAGTCTTTGGGACGGTTCAAACTAAGTGGAATTCCGCCGGCACCGCGAGGGATTCCGCAGGTACAAGTAGCTTTTGATATTGATGCTAACGGGATGCTGTTGGTGACTGCTTTGGACAAAACTACCGGCAGGGAACAAAGCATTACTGTGCAAGGTGCTTCGACGCTTTCTCAGCAGGAAGTGAATCAAATGATTCGCGATGCGGAACAGTTTGCTCAAGCTGATAAGTTGCAGCGGGAAAAAGTCGAAAAACGCAATCGCGCTGAGGCTTTGGCTTATCAAGCTGAGCGGCAGTTGCGAGAGGTGGCGCTCGATCGCGGAATGCAGTTTGCTCAAAGAAGCCGCCAGCGAATTGAAACGTTAATTCGGGAGTTGCGAGACAGTTTGGAACGCAACGACGAACGGGGAGTTGACCAAGTTGGTTCGGATTTGCAAGATGCTCTTTACGATTTGAACCGCGAAGTTGCAGCGTTTGCGATGGATGACGATGATGATGATTTCTTTGAGTCTGTGAAGCGCACTTTTACGGGCGACGGTACTAAGCGCCGCAGCGATGACAGCAGCTATTATACCAATGCTAAGCCGTACAGGCGATCGACTGTCGATCCAATTCCCGATCGCCCCTACGATCGCGATCGCTCCTACGATCGCTCCTACGATCGCCCTGACGATCGCGATCGTTCATACGATCGTCAGGGCGATCGTAGAACCAGCACCAATCGCCCCACTCGCCCCTATCAAAATCAAAGCGACGACTGGGATGATGATGACGATTGGCTGTAATTAGTGGTTAGTCATTAGTCCCCAGTCATTAGTCCCTAGTTTGAAGCGGGGAAGCAGGATGACTAATGACTAATGACTAATAATTAATAACTAATGACTAATAACTAATGACTGATGACTAACTATGCAAAATTTTCGTAATTACTATCAAATACTCGGAGTTCCCAGAGACGCTACGGCTGATGAGATCAAAAAAGCCTATCGCCGACTGGCGAGACAGTTACACCCAGACGTGAATCCGGGTGACAAATTTGCTGAAGATAACTTTAAGGATATTAATGAAGCTTACGATATTCTTTCCGACATCGAAAAGCGAGCTCAATACGATCAGTTTAGTAAATTCTGGAAACAAAAAGGATTTCAAGGGAAACAAGGCGTAAAACTTCCCAACTTCAAAACTTGGGGAAATAACAAAGCTAGCCGCCAAAAACCAGCCGAAGATATCGATTTTAGCGATTACTCGGATTTTAATAAATTTCTCGATCAAGTGCTTGGAAGGCGACGGGAAGTGAGGATGGCGACGGCGAATGATGCACCGCGAGTTCCCGCCTCGGAACCCTGGAGTACGGCTTCTAAGAAAACAAGTTATGTTGCTAATTATCGGGAAGATAGAAGGGATTTTGACGATCGCGAAATGCGACGCGAAACTAGAGAAATAGAAGATCGCGAAATCAGAAGAGACATCGAGGCCAGGCTGACTCTGCCTTTGGAAAGAGCTTATTCCGGCGGTACCGAGCGCATTCGTTTGGATGACGGGCGGTGGATCGAGGTAAATATGCCTGGGGCGATGGTATCGGGCCAGCAAATTCGCCTGCGAAATCAAGGTATTGGCGGCGGCGATTTGTACTTGAAAATCACAGTTTCTCCCCATCCTTTTTTTAGCTTGGAAATGTCGGATATTTGCTGCCAATTGCTGCTGACACCCTGCGAAGCGGTGCTTGGTGGAGATGTGGAAGTGCCGACGCTGGATGGCCCTGTGAAGATGAAACTACCGCCGGGAGTAACGTCTGGAAAGCGGTTGCGGATGGCAAATAAAGGCTATCCGACTGGAAATGGCGATCGGGGCGATCAGCTAGTAGAAATTCAGGTGTTAATTCCCAAGGAAATTAGTGAAGAGGAACGGGAATTATACGAAAAATTGCGGCAGATTGAAACTTTTAAACCGCGTCAAGATTTGTCGGTTTAATTCTGTAGTGCGCGCAATGCGTACCTTAAAAATGACAATGGCTCGTTACCAGGCTCTGCCTGGTAATGCTTCTGGGGCGAGGAAGAGCCTCTGTTGACCTCGCTGCTTAGGGAAACAGAGGAGTGTGCGAGATGTTTAATTTATTTAATTTTTGTTCCTTGTACCATTTTTCTAAAGATGTGCTATGGATGAAGTCTTAGCCCCCCCGAACTCGCGGGGGGGGTTGGGGGGTAATATCTAGCGCTACTCGATCAAATTGGTATTACTACTAATTCTATTAAGCAATCCTCGATAACCTAAGTAAAATTACTGTTGCAATTATTTCTGAATTAGTCGAAAATTAACAACAAGTAATCCTAGATCCACTCCGACCAAGAAACCGGAATTTTTACTCAATCTGTCGGCTAAAACTGAATATTTAACCAAAAAATCCGGTTTCTGAACCCCCGTGCGTCCAGGATTAACTAAAGTAATTTTTCGACAATCAGGAGAAGTCTGCCGCCATGACTCAAATGCCGCCCCAATGCAACAATCTACAAGAGCAAGTTGACACTTTACTGCAACTACTGCGTCAAGAACCATCTTTGCGACAACAAGATATTACGGCGGTACAAGCGTCTCTAAAAAAGGCAATTTCTCCTGAATTTAAAATTGTGTTTGCGGGCGCTTTTAGTGCAGGAAAATCGATGTTGATTAATGCTTTGTTGGAGCGAGAATTGCTCTACAGTGCTGAAGGACACGCAACTGGTACTGAGTGTTACATCGCCTATGCTGAATCGGCCCAAAAAGAGCGCGTTGTTCTCACTTTTTTGAGCGAAGTTGAGATTAGGACTCAAGTTTATGCTCTGTGCGAGCAGTTGAATTTAACTACTGAAATCAATATTAATCACATAGATGTAGTAAAGATTTTATCTCAGGGATGTTTGATAATTATCGAAAAGGAAGGCGGAGAAAATAAATCGGAGCTAGCCAAACAAGCTAAGGCTTTGATACTGTTGCTAGAAGGTTTTGAAGCTAATCGCGAGCGCATCCAAACTGTCGATAACGCTACTTATTCGATGGAACAGTTTAACTTTTCCAATCTCAAGGAAGCTGCTAGTTATGCGCGGCGCGGTAGCAACAGTGCTGTGCTGAAGCGAGTTGAATATTATTGTTACCATCCGCTGCTGAAAGATGGTAATATTATTATCGATACGCCGGGAATTGATGCGCCTGTCAAACAGGATGCGGAATTGACCTACGATAAGATTGAAAGCCCGGATACTTCGGCGGTTGTTTGTGTCTTGAAGGCTGCGTCGTCTGGGGAAATGACGACGGAAGAGACGGAGTTGATGGAGAAAACGCGATCGAATCCGGGAATTCGCGATCGGCTGTTTTACATTTTCAACCGCATTGACGAAACTTGGTACAACACGCAACTGCGACAGCGCTTAGAAAATCTGATTAATTCCGACTTTCGCGACACTACCAGAGTCTATAAAACCAGCGGGTTGCTGGGATTTTACGGGAGTTTGATTAGAGGGACAACCGGGCGCGATCGCTTTGGTTTGGATACAATATTTGCCGAAAGTCGCGATCGCCTTGATGCAGACACAAATTCGGGTAACAACAGCGAAAATAGTCAAGACACACCGCAATTTGTCAACGAATTTAACCGCTACTGCGCCAATTCTGGTAAACTATCTGCTAGCCAATTTCGGATTTCAGTTAACAGCTACGAAACCCCAAATCAAAACTATGTGCGGATTCTTGCAGAACAAGGTCAACCGTTAATCCAGCAATTAATTCAAGATAGCGGCATCGAAGATTTTCGCACAGCCATCACCGATTATCTCACCAAAGAAAAGCGCCCGCAACTGTTCAAAAATCTCGCTGACGATTTAGAAGATTTGTGCATTCAACTGCGGAAACAATACCAAACAATCCAGCGGAGTTTGGACAGCCAGCCCCGCGAAATTGAAGCGATGAAAGCCCAAGAACTTTTGCGGTTAAATCAAGAATTGCAGCAAGTTGGACAAGATTTTCGGGAACATATCGCCAAAGAAATCAATGAAATGATTATGAACAAATGCGATATCTTTGACATTGATTTTCGACAACTGCAATCTAGGATGATCCGCCGCTTGGATGAATTGTTAGACGGATTTTCGGTAGAGGCGGCTTACGGACGCACTTTGATGACTCATCCCCGCAATGCTACAGCACCTTTAATTGCTGTTTTAGTGGAAGCGCTTTATTATTTAGCGAATCAGTTGGAAGATATTTTAGTAGAGGCTACTAAGTCACTGATTGATAATTATTTCCAGTATCTGAAAGACAGCGTTCGCAAGTCGGAATACTATCGATTGCTTTATCGGTTGTTGGGGAACGATGGGGGAATTGAACAGCAGTTAGAGGAGTTGTCGCAGCGGGTTTCTAATGCTTTGGTGAATGCGGCGGGCGTGGAGTGCGATCGCTACGTGCGAGAAAGTCCCCGTTTTTACGACGAAGGAACGTTTTCGATTTACCAATTCCGGGAAACATTACAGCAAACATCTCAAGGTTACGATTGCGAAAACATGGTGGACGCGCAACCGGCAATTCGGCAATTGTTGCGGCTAGATTTTGAGCCAAAAGTATCTAGAACTATTCGGCAAACTTTCCGCCAAACTGTCAACCAAACGCTGAAAGAGCATTTGTTACCGATGGCGGAACAGCAAGCTGATGATATTTTGCAGAAATACAGTCAAGCCCGCGATTATTTGGAACAAACTTTAGCACAGGAAGCTGAGGAGAAAATTGCCAAGAATCGGCGGCTGCAAGATGAGAATGAAGAGAAAATTCAAGAGTACGATCGGGCGGTTTCTGGGATTAATGATTGTTTGCGGGCGATGAAGTTGCACGAGCATTTGTTGCCTGTAATTGTAGAAAACAATAGCGTTGCGGTGGATTTTGAGTAATGTGCTATAATAGCCAGCAAAGAGCGACTTTAATTATATGAACATTCGCCAAAAACTTCTAACAATAATCGAGCAACTTCCAGATGATAAGTTGGCAATACTTCTCAACCTCGCGCTGTTTTTGACAACAGGGAAAGAATCTTTTCAACCGATGCTTGAATCTCAAGGTTATCAAGATTGGCTGAGTGCGGAAAATGACATTTATGACGAAATATTTGCCGATGAACTTACGGCGCGGTGATGTAGCGATCGGAATTACGGCGATTGGAAATCGCGGCTACACAGACAAAACCCGCCTGCGCGGGTTGAAAACATTTTTAGTCCGCGCAGGCGGACATTGTTTGTGTAGACGCGAATTCTATTCGCCCGGTTCTTGCCAAAAATAAGGCGATACCCGATAATCGTTAATAGAGTCTTTTGAAAAAATCAACCATCAATATGCAAGAACATATTTTTTTAGAAAATTACGGAAATGATGATGTTTATTCCTTTGGTTCTACGATGCTCAAAGTAGGTAAGTTTAGGTAAGTAATGGAATCAGCAACTAATTATCACCTAGAAGGTGCACTTACGGAGTTATTTAAAACTCAAGGATTACAAATAAATACCCGTAAATATAATCCGCAGCTTAGATGTAACGAGGAACAAAAATGGTTTGGTGACGGGATAGACTGTGAAGCCTTAAAAATAGGGGCTAAAGGTTGGCAAAAAGGTAAAGTTAAAATCAGAGTCACTATAGAGTTTTGTCCAGATGAACCAAAAGTTGAAGAAACACCAGAAAACAATCAATTAGAAATTAGCCCTCCAGAATCACCCCTTGACGATTTGCGCCGCCAACTACTAAACCCGGAAAATCAACCGCACAATTCATGACTAAAACCCCTAGAATTCGTATTCCACCCGAAGTCAGAAAATACGTATTTACTCGCAACAAATACCAGTGCCAAAGCTGCGGCCAAACCAAACTAGAAGCAGAACTGACGATCGATCATATCATCCCCCTAGGGCGCGGCGGCAGCAACGACATCAGCAACCTGCAAACCCTCTGCCGCCCCTGTAACCAAAGGAAAACCGACAAACTAGACCCGCGCTTTAAGCGACACTTTGACCTGTGATATCCTCCATAACATCCGCGTTAATCTGTGGTTAAAAACTCCTACCATCGATAATATCGATAAGGATCGTCCCCATTCTCAAAATCCGCCTTATAATCCCAGTGATAAAACTCCCGACTCGAACCGTTAAACACAGATCCATCCGCCTTAAAAGTCGCCCCTAAATTAGCCAAAATCTGAGCATTTGCCCGAGTTTGCCGCCAGCGAGTAAAACGCAAATAAGTCTTATCATCCGCATTCAAACTGTCCGGGTCAATCTGAGAAAAAATCGCCACACCCTTGCCAACTTTTACCCGACTTAACAAACCGTCAGCACCGATTTCTCCCCCAGACTTAATCAACCAAGTATCATAAAAAGAGCGCGATCGCAAATCTGAACTGCTAAGCCCCTTCACCTCATCCCAACCCGGAACCGCCAGCGAACCACCGAAATCCTTCGCCTGCTGCAAACCCACGCCCAACGCCGCCACAGGCACTTGACGCGGCAAGAAAAACGCCTTCCCGCCAGCATTCAAATAACCGCCCAAATCGGCATCTTTCAGATTCGCTTCGGCCCCCACAATTGCCAAACCCACATCCTCAGAAAGCGCATTAGCCCGCTGATAAAATACCCCCAAACTGTCCAGCTTTTGGGCATCCTTGTCTCCCCCAATTAAAACCACTTTATCCGGCTTTCCAAGCACCGGAGAAGTCATCCCGTAACTCATAATTTGTTGCACTAACTGCGCCGCCCCACCATCTACAGAATAATGATCTTCCAAATCCAACTCGTTTAAAATCAACCGCCCTTTTCCATAATCCAATTCCATCAGCGGCGAATAAGCTAAATCAAACTCAGATTCCAAAATTGGGCGCCAACCGCTGCGGTGTGGCTTCTCAATAGCAGCGCTGCTGACACCGCCGCGATTTCCCCAATGCCAGCCGTACCAAGGCATACGTGCCGGACTAATTTTTACGCCTGTTTCCATCATATCTGGATAGGCTTCAAGCAGCGTGCTTTCCCCAGTCCAATCGCGCAAATCTTCACCGTCTAAACCGATAACTGCAGGATGGTTGCTATCAACTGGATAAGCGCGGCGGCTGACGTGGGGGGCAACCCGGAAACCCATGTTTTCCAGCCATTCTGGCCCTTGGGGAAATACAATTGCTTTGCCGCCATTGCGTACAAAATTTTCTAAACTTCCAGGCAATTTTTCCCCGCTAGAAAACGCTTCCCTACCGATAATTAGTAGGGGCAATCCCCCCGTGGTTGCCTCTGCATTACCGTTCCACGGCACAAGCTGATGACCTAGCTGTTTTAACATTGCCGATGTTTTGCCGACTGGATCGAAAATTGCAACCTCATCTTTGATTTTGCTTCCATTGGTAAACACCCGGAAAGCGAATTTATCGGAATGCGGGCGATCGCCCACTCGCGCAGTCAAGCGAATTTCGCCGTCAGTCTTGCTGTAAACGGTATTTGGTAATTTTACATCAATTGGGAAGAATAGCGTGGCTGCTGGCTGAATAACTCCTTTCTTCTCGCCTTCTTTTACTTCGTTCCCTCCCACCAAAACCCGCCAATCAAATGCAAATTCTTGCGGTGTCCTGGTATCGTTAATTAACACTACTTGCTTGGCCATTTTCCCGCCCACAAAAAAGTTATGGTCTTTGGCAGTAAATACCGGATTAGCACCAGCTATCCAAGCCAAAGTCGAGCTATTATTATTCATAATTGCCTCGCCGCCCGGATGAATAGTGTAAGCTTCTGGCTGCAAGTAATTCAAATAATTATTCGAGACTTGCTTCAAATAAACTCCTCGCTGCCCCGCTTGAAATGCCCCCATATCCACCTTATTTCTGCCAGCATCAGAAAGTTCCCAACCGTGTCCGTCATTCCAAGGAATCATCCCTCCAGACATTCCAAAAGTCCGCCAACTCCGCCAAGTATTTGTGCTGAATAACTCCTGCAACTTTTGAAAAGCTGGTGCAAAATCTAAATCCTTGTTAAAGTGCCAGCTTTTATACTTTTGACCTTTGACAAATTGCTCGGGAATTTTAGCTTTATAAGCCGTACTTTCCAACTCATAAGCCTGGTTGCCCAAATAAATTGCCGCAAACTCAGTCATCCAAGGTTCGCTGAGAATGGCCTGACTAAAACCTTGGCGGTTTCGCATCATGGTGACGTGCAACGGTGTCCCAAATTCCACTACCATGTAGGGCATTTCTCCGGTTTTACTCCATTCGGAAATCCACTCTTCTCTCTCTTGCAGCGGAATCATATTTAAATAAGAATTCAGTGCATAAACATCGCCAAAGTTTGCTCCTTGGTGTACCATCACGGGTCTGGTAGGGTCGGCTGATTTAATAGCAGCTAAAGCATCATTGCCGAAGAGAGTCTTGATGGGCATGGGATCTCTGTCCCATTTCCTGAGAGTTCCTTCTATTTTGCTTTTGCCGATTTGGCGGGGATTTTGGTCTTCACTATTGCCAAAATAATTAGGACTTGTTGCCCACATTAATACTGATGGATGATTGCGGTAACGGCGCATTTCTGTCATCATTCGCGCTTTCCAGCGGTCTCTATATAGGGAGTTTTTCCACTTGCCGTTCCAAGCGATCGGACTAATATCTAAGGCCGGCACCATAATTGGAAAACCTTTGAGATCAGCTCTTTCTGATAACAGTTCTCGAAAGTGCCACCGACCCCGTTCGTCGTGATTCCAAGGCCAGGTTTCTACTATGTTAAAACCTGCTTTCATGTAGTTTTCAATTAATTTATCAGCAACTTCTACTATGCCGCTTTCCCAAGAACCATCTGAGTGCAAGATTGGGCGGAGGCGAAACTCTGTGCCGTTGAAGAAAAATTTGCGCCCTTCTATCCAAAATTCGCGGAAGCCGAAAGGTTGGTTGTATTGGGTGTCGATGCCGCTGCCTTTTACTTCTAATTGCAGGGTGTAAAGGTTGGGTTTTTCTAGATCCCAAATGCGGGGATTTTGCCAGTCCCACTGCACTTTTACTGTTTGAATTGGTTTGGCTTTGACGGTGGCGGTGCCTATAAATTTTTGTTCTACTTTGCCTTGTTCATCGAGCATTTGCGCGATTAGTTGAACTTGCCCATTTTGGGAAACGTCTTTGAGTTCTATATCTAATTTAACTTGCTTTTTTCGGGTGGATGTTTGGACGAATACGTCGCTGACTAGCGGGCCTGGGGGAACGCTGAGGAGTCGCACTTCGCCGATGATTCCCCGCGATTGTAGCTTAGATTTTGTTGTATAAATTTCTGTGGGACTCATAATCACGGCTTTGTCTTTTTCTTCGGAGACTGCCGCGACTAAAATAGATAGGGTGTTGTCACCTGGTTTGACTGCTTTGGTAATTTCAACAGTACCGTAAGGCCATTCGATTTGACCGCAGTTAATGCCGTTGACAAAGATTACTGCATCGGTGCTGACTCTGGCTAAGTCAATAAAAATTCGGCGGTTTTTCCAGTTGTCGGGAATGTTGGCTGTTTGTTGGTACCAAGCTTTTGATAGTTGTTCGCGGTTGAAGTTTTCCCAATCTTTGCCGCTGCCGCGAGTGATGATTCCGGGTACGGATTGGTTGTTTTCTTTTTGCCAGTCTCCAGGCACCCAGATAGAACCCCAACTTGGGGAGACGGGGGGGTTTTGGGTGTTGCCAACTGCGGGGACAAATTGCCACTTTCCGTTGAGATAGATTTGGGATCGTTTGTTGTCGATCGCCCGAATGGCCGCGATGGTAAGATTGGGAAAGCCGATCGACGATATCGCACTGTTACTGACCGAATTGGCATTTTGAAGCGCGTAACCCATGAATCCGAAGACGGTGGCGGCTGCGAAGAATAATCCGATAATTTTTGCCAGCTTGTGATTCACCTTAAGTTTCTCCCAGACATGGGTGGAGCAAATTTGTCCCTTCATTTATCATAAGCTGCAGCCTCCATAAATTGCTCGGTTCCGGCGACTGGGGAGAGGGAGAGGGGAGAGGGAGAGGGGAGAGGGGAGAGTGGGAGATGGGGAGATGGGGAGAGGGGGAGAGTGGGAGAGGGGGAGATGGGGAGAGTGGGAAAAAGATTCTATTTTGCTTCTGACTGTTAACTGTTGACTGATGACTGATGACTAATGACTGTTGACTGTTGACTGATGACTTCCATAAATCTGTCTCTGGGAAGATGGCACGGCGCGGACAAATCTGGTTTGGTATAGAAAAAACCCATAGTTAGTTTTAACACTCTTGTTTCACCCGCAGAAGAAATAGCACGATCGCGCGATCGCCACAGGTCAACAAAAAATGAGTTGGTTTCAGGTCTTGCCCTTGCCCATTAAATCCTACAGCCTTGCTACATTTAGCGCCGCCACGGCCTTACTGCTGACAACTCTGTTAGTCTTTGCATTTCAGGCAACTCCTGCAATATTACTTTTGGCCGTTGCAATGGTTAGCGCTTGGTATGTTGGCTTAAAGTCCTCTGAACAAGAACTTGAAATAGAACGCCAGATTATTAAAAAAGTAATTGACACTTCGGCTTGCTTGATTGTAGTTCTTGACAGCCAAGGACGGATTGTCCGGTTCAACCAAGCTTGTGAAAAAGCCACAGGCTACTCGGCAGCAGAAGTTGTGGATCAATATGTTTGGGATCTATTTTTAATTCTCGAAGAAATAGAACCTGTTCAAACAGTTTTTGCTAAACTCAACGCGGAAAATTATTACAGCGAATATCAAAATTATTGGCGGACTAAAAACGGCGACAGGCGCTTCATTTCTTGGTCTAATACAGTGATGGTCGATGGCGATGGTGTGGTAGAATATGCGATCGCCACTGGCATCGATATTACCGATCGCAAAACAGCAGAAATAGCCCTAGCTTCATCCTACACCCAGCTAGAAACCCGCGTCAAACAGCGGACGGCAGAACTGACAGTAGCTAAAGAAGCACTGCAAGCTCAAGAAGAACGATTTCGCTGCTTGAGTTCCTGTTCGCCGATGGGGATTTTCATGGCGGATTTTGAGGGGCGCTACACCTATGCAAACCCGCGCGCTCAGGCGATTTTTGGCTTGAGTTTGGCAGAACTTTTAGGAAACGGTTGGGAGAATTGCATTCACCCGGAAGACTGCGATCGCGTATTGGGCCGATGGCTGGATTATACTCGCAAAGGTGGGGAATATGCGATCGAATATCGCCTGGAAACAGCAGAGAAAATTGTCCGCTGGATTAACGTTTGTTCCTCGCCGATGTTCTCCGACTCCGGCGAACTCATCGGATACGTGGGCACGGTGCGAGATGTCACCGAAAGACAACAAGCGCAAGCAGCTTTGTCTAACAGCGAACAGCAACTGAGAACGCTGCTAGAAAATACGCCAGATATGATTATCCGCACGGACAAAGAACTGCGCTATATTTATGTTAATCAAGCAGTTGCCAGAAGCCAAGGAAAACCCGTTTCATTCTTCCTCGGCAAAACCAGTCAAGACTTAGGAATGCCGCCAGAACTGTGCCAGATGTGGGACGAAACCCTGCACAAAGTGTTAGAAACAGGCAGAGAAGAAATCATCGAATTTAAGGCGCACTCAACCGACGGTATCAGAAGCTATCAATCTCGCGTAGTTCCAGAATTTAACAAAGAGGGCGCAGCAGAATCAGTATTAATTGTCGCCCGCGATATCACAGAACTCAAACTTGCAGAAACTCAAAGATTGCAGTTAAAAATCGAGCTAGCAGCCAGGGAAAAAGCGGAAAAAGAACAGCAGCGGTCGGCATTTTTAGCAGAAGCTAGCAAAATGCTGACTGCGGCATTTGACGGGGAAACGGTGCTGCAAAATGTCGCAGAATTAGCAGTAAATTTGATCGCTGACGGGTGCTGCATTTATTTGACCGAAATCGGCTCAAAAGTGCGCCGCGCGGCTGTAGCTCACGCAGAGTCCTCTGCGGTTGATATTCTGAATAACTTGAAAATCCGCAGCCCGATCGCCTCTGATGCTGTTAACGGCTATCCGCTGGTAATTCGCACCGGAAAATCGGAACTAATTGTCGAAGTGGATGAAGAGATTTTAGCAGCAGCAGCCGAAGATACAGCAGAAATGAAAACATTGCGCTCGCTCAATATCGGCTCCCACGCTTGCGTACCGCTCTTAGCGCGCGGGCGGGTAATAGGTGCTATTACCTGCTTTACATCTAAATCTGGCAGTCGCTACAATTCCCAAGACATGGCAATGTTAGAAGATTTAGCATACCATGTCGCTTTTGCCCTAGACAATGCCAGACTTTATGCAGAAGCGCAACAAGCACTATCTCAAACAGCGCAATCGTTTGCCTTAATTGACTCGCTCCTAGAAGCATCTCCCCTGGCGATTTGCTTTGTCGATCGCGAAATGCGCTTCATCCACATCAATCAAGTTTTAGCAGAACTCAACGGTTTGTCCGCCGAACAGCATCTAGGTCAAGACTTCCGCCAATTGTTCCCAGAATCGGCGCACAAATTTGCACCAATAATTCAGCAAGTTCTCGACTCCGGCGAATCGGTTTTAAACGTAGAAATTAGCGGCGAAAATCTTGGAAAACTCGGAGAGTTTGGCTATTTGCTCGGCAACTACTACCCAGTCAAAAATGAAAGGGGAGAAATCATCGGTGCCGGCATAATTTTCGCAGATATTACCGCAGCAAAACAAACCGAAATAGCTTTAACAGAAAGCGAAACGCGGTTCCGCAGCGTGGTAGAATCTACCATGCTCGGCATCGGTTTCTGGGATGCGGAGGGTGAAGTTACAGACGCTAACGATGCCTTGCTGGAAATGATCGGATATACAAGGGAAGAGTTGGTTTCGGGACAGATCCGCTGGCTGGATATCACGCCTGCGGAATACACAGAACTCGATCGCGCTGCTGTAGCGCAAGTCGCAGCATCAGGAAGTTGCGAGCCTTATGAAAAAGAATTTATCCGCTCAGACGGCACGCGCCTCCCAATTTTAATCGGGGGCGGAAACTTGGAAGGATGCACAAACAAAGGATCGTTCTTCGTACTCGATATCACCGATCGCAAACAAGCTCAAAACCAGCTCCGAGAAAACGAAACACGCCTTCGCAACCAACTAGCAGAACTCGACTTAGTTTACAACACTACACCGGTCGGGATGTCCTTTGTCGATACCAATTTGCGCTACATCCGCATCAACAAATGCCTCGCTCAGATCAACGGCAGATCGATCGCCGATCACATCGGGCGCACCATCAGAGAAGCGATTCCCGAAATCGCCGATAAACTAGAGCCGATTTACCTGCAAGTGCTGGCGACGCAAACCCCCGTGCTCGACTTAGAAATTAAGGCCGAAACGCTGCAACAGCCGGGATTAGTGCGGGATTGGCTAGTCAGCTTTTATCCTGTAAGCGACGAATCGGGAACCCTGTTGGGAGTCAGCAGCGCGATCGCCGAAATCACCGATCGCAACCAAGCAAAACGGGTAATCCAGCAAAGCGAAGCTTTATTCCGGCGGCTGTTAAATTCCAATATTTTCGGAGTCGCGATCGGAGATTTTAGCGGCCGCATCGCCTACGCCAACGACTGCCTGCTCAACATGGTCGGCTACACCCGATCGGACGTGCTCTCAGGTCAAATGCGGTGGGACAGGATGACACCCCCCGAATACCTGCACCTCGACGCCTTGGCGGCCGGGGAACTGCGGGATTCGGGAGTCGCAACTCCTTTCAAGAAAGAGTACATCCGCAAAGACGGCAGCCGCGTGCCGATGCTGATGGGCGGGACGACTTTGTGCCCGGACAAGGGCGAACCAGAGACGATCGTCGCATTTTACATCGACTTGACCGAAACCTCCAGGGTGGAAGCGGAACTCAAAAACAATCAAGAACGGCTGCAAATCGCTCAGCAAGCAGGCAAAATCGGAACTTTTGAATGGAACGTCGAAACAGGGGAACTCGCGTGTACGCCGGAATTAGAGGCTTTGTACGGACTGCCGGTCGGCGGTTTCGACAGCAGCTATCAGAATTTGCTGGCAATGGTGCATCCAGACGATCGCGCTTTCACTCAACAGCAGTTGCAGGCGGCGGTGGCATCCGGGGAGGAATTAAACATTGAGTTCCGCATTTGCCGTCCCGACAGCAGCATCGGCTGGATTGCTTGCAGGGCTAAGGTGTTTCAGAACGAGATCGGTTTGTCCCAGCGGGCGATCGGGGTAAACGTCGATATCACCGATCGCAAACAAGCAGAAGCAGCGCGATCGCAAACCAACCAAACTTTGGAAGCCTTGATTCAAGCTTGTCCCCTAGGAATTACCGTTGTTAGCGCCGACGACGGCATTGTGAAAATGTGGAACCCAGCGGCAGAGAGGATTTTTGGCTGGTCAGAATCAGAGGCGAAAAATCAATTTTCGCCCTCCATTTCCCCAGACAAGCAGGAGGAATTCACGGCAAAATTGAAAAAAATTAGTCAAGGAAAGGCGATCGCGGGGATGGAAACCCAGCGCCAACGGAAAGACGGCACCACGATCGACATCGGTTTGTGGGCAACTCCAGTCCACGACGCTCAAGGCAATATAAATTGTATGTCGATCGTCGCCGACATCAGCGATCGCAAGCAAGTAGAGGCAGAACTCGCTCAGTTGCTCGATCGCGAACAAGCCGCGCGCGCGGAAGCAGAAGACATCAACCGCCTGAAAGACGAGTTTCTCGCCACGCTTTCCCACGAACTCCGCACGCCTTTAAATGTGATTCTGGGCTGGGCGCAGAGGCTGCGCGGCCTCCCCTACACTGAAGATGATTTAGCTAGCGGTTTGGAAGCGATCGAGCGTCAGTCGAGGGTGCAGGTGCAGCTAGTCGAAGATTTGCTCGACGTTTCCCGGATTATTCAAGGCAAACTGGCTCTGAAAGACGGCTGGTTCGTCATGACAAACGCGGTCGAAATTGCTCTGAGTTCAGTCATGTTCGTCGCCCAGGCTAAGTCTGTGACTGTTTCCTCGGAATTAGACCCTACAGTCAAATTGATGTGGGGCGACGCCCAGAGGTTGCAGCAGGTACTCTCGAATTTGCTGACTAACGCCGTCAAGTTTACGCCAGCGGGCGGAACCGTGAAACTGCGTTTGTCTGCGGTAGCTGTGGCTAATTCCCCATCGCCCAATTACCTGCAAATTACTGTCAGCGATACCGGCAAAGGCATTTCAGCAGAGTTTCTGCCCTACGTGTTCGATCGCTTCCGACAAGCAGACGGGTCGATTACCAGGGCTGACAGCGGTTTGGGACTGGGATTGGCGATCGTGCGACACTTGGTGGAACTCCACGGCGGCACTGTACGCGCCGAAAGTCCGGGTCAAGACAGGGGTGCGACATTCACCGTCATGCTGCCCCTCAAACAGCGGATCGGCCAGCAGCGGCAGTTGAGAGAGGAAAGGAAAGCCCCTCAAATCCGTCGGGGTATGTTAGCCGGTTTAAAAGTGTTGGTTGTTGACGACGAACCCGACAACCGGGAGTTTTTGATTGTGGCCTTGGAACAGTGCGGGGCGACGGCGACAGCGGCGGCTTCAGCACAAGAGGCGATCGAGCTTTTGCAGCAGTCGCCGCCCGATATTCTAGTCAGCGACATCGGGATGCCGGTTGAGGACGGCTACTCGCTGATCCGCAAAGTGCGATCGTCCCAATCTGACAAAATCAAGCGCTTGCCGGCGGTAGCGCTGACAGCCTATGCTAGCGAACAAGACCGCGCCAGGGCGATCGACGCAGGTTACGACGAACATTTAGCAAAGCCGATCGATCCTGCTCGATTCGCCTCAGTTTTAGCCAAATTAAACGTGCAAAAGTAGTGCAGGTTCGTAGACAGGACTTGAGTCAGCAGCTTTTTACGAACTCAATTCCGCACTGCGAACGAACTGTTTTTGTGACGTTTTACGAACTCCTATCAAATCGGTTAGCATCGGAATGATTCAGATATATATTCTCGGACTCTGTGTACTCTGCGTACTAATAAGGTTAAATCATTCCGATGCAAGCGGAAACGATATCATATCAAATCCTCTCTTCACCGGAATAGTAAATTAACTGTTGACTGTTGACTGTTAACTGTTAACATCATGTATGAATGCAACCGGAATTGATATCAATTCCTCACTACGAACCTTTTTTGTTACGATCGTAGACAGAACATGACAACGTACCCAAAATCAGCAACGCCCTTATTTTAAATCCAACAATCCGCTAGTTTTCAACTTGGGATTAAACCGGATTTCTTCAGTTACACCGCGAGCTTTGAGCAGCGATAAAATTTGATTTTCCACCCGGCGCGCTACATTTTTTAACAATTTATCTTTGGCAAGTTCATCAGCAATAATACCTTCATAATTTGCCACTTCTTGGGCTGTCATCACAGTTTTGGTGTCGATGGGATCGTTCCACTTGGCTGCATCGGCACCGTTACCCTGGGGCTGCGAGCCGTTTTCAGCAATCCAACTCGATCGGATGTTTTCGAGTATAGTGCGGTTTGGTCGATCGATAATTTGGACTTTCAGCCAGTAGCAATATTCGGTTTGGCGTACCAAATGCTGTTTCAGGCTGAGGTAAGTATCGCGAGAATAGCCGACAAATTGCAGAATTTGATCGCTATCAAAAATCGCATAAACGCCAATTTTTCCCTGGACAAAATCGGGCAATTTTCCCTCGGAGTCAATGTAGGGAATGAATTCTAAGCTAGCGAGAGGCTGAATGTCTTCTGTCATCCGATTTTAGATTTTAGATTTTAGATTTTAGATTAAACCACAAATTAACCGACCTTTACCTAATTCCTAAAAACGCGATAAACTGCACAGAGGCGGCTGGGTTTAAATATTTTGGCTTGAAACATGAAATTGGGCGGGACGTTGACGATCGCAAAATCCCTCGATTGGTGATACTGTTCAAATTCCGCAGGCATTCCCTTCGGCGTGTCGCTGCTGTAGGGCACTGGCTGAAAAAGTAACTCCGCAAACTCAAGGCGCGAACACTGTAATTGCAGCGCTATTTGTTGGAGAAAGCTTTCACCAGTCAACAAACCGAACAGTAGAGCTTTAGCATCCGGTTCGAGGACAAAACTGTTATCGTAGCTTTCAATAATCTTGAGACCCATTTTCTATATACTCCTGACAGACACCGGCGCATTCTGAATTTTACCCGACAGTGGCGATCGGCAAAAGGTCAGTTAAAATATCACAGTCTCGAATTTTTAATAAATAGCCCGGATTTATTTGCCGATCGCTTTTATCATGTCCATATCGAAAACGAATCATCTACCAGACAACGACTACAAGTCTATGCAGAAAATCGAAAACGCATCACTCCCAGCTTTGAGAATTTCCCTAAACCAGCCGGATTGGCTAGAATTGGCAGAATACGCCTCTATTGCCGGTTCAGCGATTGGCACGATTGCTGCGGGATTGTCGGGCCAAATTCTCTACGCGGCAGCCCCCTTAACCGCAGCGATATCGCTGAATATAGCCAATCGCCAGCGTTTTGAGCAACAAATGCAACAAAAGGCAAATTCTGCGATCGCGGAGGTACAGGCCGCAGCAGCAGGTCGATCGCAGCAAGTTCAGTTGCTACCTGGAGAACCAGCAGAACTTTACACGGCAGTATCCGACTTGAAACAAAAAATCCTCAGTTTGGAATCGAGTGCTATCAGCGACTTGCAAGCAGCCGTAGCATCCCTGGAACGAGCGCAGGCGCTACCTGCTGATTCTCAAGAGCTCTACACCATCCTGTCGGATTTGCGAGAAAACCTCCGCATCTTGGAAAATAGCGCCCTCAGAGAGGATGATTGGCAAAATGTCAACGTCCGATTTTTATTGATGGACGAAAAGTTAACTGAGGTGAGAACTATTACAGCTCAGTTGCAGGAGCGATCGAACGAAGTAGACTTCGATACAATCCAAGGTTCTCTCAAGCAATTGCAGGACTTGCTCGATCGACCGGCAATAGACGCAGGGGCAATGCAAACCGAGATCAAGCATTTGTACGAGCAAGTTTCCGAGTTGCAGCGGCAAAATCAAGAAATTGTCAAGCCTTATTTGCAGCGTCTGACTCGCGCCGTCAAAAAACTCAGTCAGTAGTCATTAGTCATTAGTCATTAGTCAGTAGTCAGTAGTCATTAGTCATTAGTTATTTGTTGGTTGTGGTTTTTTTCTAGGTTTTTTGTGAGTAGTTGGGGAACACAACCAATAACCAATTTCCCATTCCCTGCGCGGGCCGATGCCCAATTCCCAATTCCCAATTCCCAATTCCCAATTCCCCATTCCCAATTCCCCATTCCCCCATTCCCCCATTCCCCCATTACCCATGACTAAATATTTGCCAAGCTTGCCAGAAAACATAAATCGATAGAATTGCCAAGAGCGATCGAAAAGCTAAACTAACAATACGATCGGGCAATCTCGGCAAAAATCGCGTACTGATTTGCGCCCCCAACAAACCGCCGCCGCCAAGAATTAACCCCACATCCCACAAAACATTCCCGCGCGCCGCGTGTCCCGCCGTCGCCGAAATAGCAGTGATGACGATTACACCCAAGCTGGTTTGAATGGCAGTTTTAATGCTTTCTCCTAACAGCAAAATTTGCAGAGGAACCATAATCACGCCACCGCCTACCCCGAACAAACCCGCTAATAAACCCGCCGCACTGCCGGTAGCAATTTTAGCAAAAGTTGGATGGAATATAATATTTGAATTATTGGGTAATTCGTGATTGGTAATTGGTAATTGAGCATTTTCTTCTTGTCCCGCTTGTCCTCCCAGTTCCCCTTGTTCTAGTTCCGCTTTCTTCTTAGCTGTCAGACGCTTGCGAACTTCAATCAAATAAATATTTAACCACAGCAACAACCCAAAAGTAAGTAACAGCAAGTAAGGCGGAAATATCCCCGCCAAATAAGCACCGATTTGTGCTGTGATGACGGCTGGAAATCCGATGCCTGCGACTTGGCTCAAGCTGAGGTAGCCCATGCGCCAATTCTGGATGCTGCCAGAAATAGCTGTAATGACGATCGACAAACTGCTAGTAGCAACCGCTTGCACCGGAGCGTAATTGAGAGCCACCAACAAAGGCACGAGCACCGTACCGCCGCCGATACCCAAAAATCCAGCTAGAATTCCGGCAAAAATTCCCGCCGCACCCAACATCAATAATTCAGTGATAGTCATTAGTCATTAGTCATTAGTCAGTAGTCAGTAGTCAACAGTCAACAATCAACAGTCAACAATCAACAGTCAACAATCAACAGTCAACAGTCAACAATCAACAATCAAATTTTAAGAATCATTAGTCGTGCCATCGGGCATAATTGCCCGCCTCAAATCTGCATCGCGGAAGTTAGTTCGATTGAGATTAGCATCAATCAAAACCGCTTCCACCAAAACAGCCCCGCTAAAATTAGACCAGCACAGCTTGGCACGGTACAAATTAGCCCCGCTCAAATTAGCTCTTGCCAACGTTGACCAACTAACATTAGCAACTCTCAAATTAGCATTACTCAGATTAGCGTCGGTGAGATTAGCTCCAACCATAGTTACTTGGCGCAAATCTGCACCAGTCAGGTTGGCCCCGCTCACCATCGCCCCGCTGAGAATTGCCTGAGTCAGATTAGCTCTTTCTAAAAGCGACTCGCTGAGGATGGCATTTGTCAGGTTTACCGCTTTGAGAGTTGACCAACTCAAATTTGCCTTCATCAAATTAATGCGAATCATGCTAGCGTCGGTTAAGTTGGCCGCAAACAAATTCGCTTCGGTAAAGTTGGCTTCGGTCAAATTAGCTTCGGTCAAATTAGCCTTGGTCATGTTGACTTCTCTCGCCATTGATCCGCGCAGGTTGGCTCCCATCAGGTTAGCCCCGCTGAGATTGGCCCGGCTCAAATCGGTACCGATGAGATTTGCTTCGCTGAGGTTGGCTTCTGTCATGTCCACCCCTGCCAATTTCACCTCGCGCAAGTTCGCTCCCGTCAGGTTAGCGCCTTTAAGGTTTGCGTCTTGGAAATTCGATCTGGTAAAGTTAGCCTCGCTGAGGTTTACCCCTTTTAAGTCGGCCCCGACGAGGTTAATCTCTCGAAAATTTCTTTCTCCGGCCGCATATTGCCTCAGAATTCGATCGGCCTCCATGTCATTCGCCTCGCAATTTTTTTTAAACGTTAGAGTGATGGGTGTTACCACATCATCCCAGATAACCACGGTATTCACTCTGCACGCTGTAGTATCTGTAGAATTTTTCCCTTGCTTTCCGGACACTGCTGTGCCACTGCCTCCTAAAAGGTCTGACAAATATCAAAGCTTCTGAGAAAATCAACAATAGGGTAAAACTCTCGGCGCTCGGCACTGAGTCAGTCGATTTTAGATTTTAGATTTTAGATTTGCTCCACAGATTCATCTGGGAGCCGGAACTTTGGTCTAAAATTATGGGCTCACCACGACGATTATCGGAAACTTGTATTCGTTTTTGGGCGAGCTGGCAGTTGACAACTGACAACTGTCAACTGTCAACTGTCAACTGTCAACTGTCAACAGAGAAAGGAAACTTTAAAATGCCTGAAAATTTGAGAAGCCAAGCTGTGACTGGAGGCGTGCAGCGCGCGCCCAACCGAGCAATGCTGCGGGCAGTCGGTTTTGGTGACGACGATTTCACTAAGCCGATTGTGGGGATTGCCAACGGGTACAGCACGATTACGCCCTGCAATATGGGATTGAACGACCTCGCTTTGCGGGCTGTTGCGGGTGCAAGGGAAGCCGGCGCCATGCCACAGACATTCGGTACGATTACTATCAGCGACGGGATCTCGATGGGAACTCAAGGGATGAAATATTCTCTGGTGTCGAGAGATGTGATTGCGGATTCGATAGAAACTGTTTGCAACGGCCAAAGTATGGACGGGTTGCTGGCTGTCGGCGGTTGCGATAAAAATATGCCGGGGGCGATGATTGCGATCGCCCGCATGAACATTCCTGCTATTTTTGTTTACGGCGGCACGATCAAACCAGGACACCACAACGGACGCGATTTAACCGTTGTCAGCGCTTTTGAAGCAGTCGGTCAATTCAGCGCGGGCAAAATTGACGAAACAGAACTCAATGCAGTCGAACATAAAGCTTGTCCGGGCGCTGGTTCTTGCGGCGGGATGTTCACAGCAAATACGATGTCGAGCGCTTTTGAAGTGATGGGCATGAGTTTGCCTTATTCTTCGACAATGGCTGCTGAGGATGCCGAAAAAGCTGACAGCGCTGCCGAATCTGCAAAAGTTGTCGTGGAAGCTGTCCGCAAACAGTTGTTACCAAGCCAAATTTTGACGCGCAAGGCCTTTGAAAATGCGATCGCGGTAATCATGGCAATCGGCGGTTCGACCAATGCTGTGCTGCATTTATTAGCCATTTCCAATGCGATCGGCGTTGAGTTGTCCCTCGACGATTTTGAAACTATTCGAGCAAAAGTACCAGTGCTGTGCGACCTCAAACCCAGCGGCAAATACGTAGCAACCGATTTGCACAAAGCCGGCGGCATTCCTCAAGTAATGAAAATGCTGCTAGAAAAAGGTTTGCTGCACGGAGACGCGCTGACAATTACCGGCCAAACTGTTGCTGAAGTGTTAGCAGATATTCCAGCCGAACCCCGCACCGACCAAGATGTCATCCGCCCTTGGAACAACCCGCTTTACGCCCAAGGACATTTAGCAATTCTCAGAGGAAATCTGGCAACAGAAGGAGCCGTTGCTAAAATTACTGGCGTTAAAAAACCGCAAATTACCGGCCCGGCGCGGGTATTTGAATCTGAAGAAAATTGTTTGGATGCAATTTTAGCGGGCAAAATTCAAGCCGGCGATGTGATTATCATCCGCTACGAAGGGCCCAAAGGCGGGCCGGGAATGCGCGAAATGTTAGCACCAACTTCGGCAATTATTGGCGCAGGTTTGGGCGATTCCGTAGCATTAATTACTGACGGCCGCTTTTCTGGCGGAACTTACGGCATGGTTGTCGGTCACGTTGCACCGGAGGCACAAGTAGGAGGCACAATTGCTTTAGTAAAAGAGGGCGATTCGATTACGATTGATGCTAAGAATCGGTTGTTGCAGCTCAATGTTGCTGATGCAGAATTGGAGCAGCGCCGAGCAGCTTGGCAAGCTCCTAAACCTCGCTATACTAGGGGCGTTTTGGCTAAATACGCTAAATTGGTTTCTTCTAGCAGTCTTGGTGCTGTGACTGATTTGGGTTTGGGTTAATTTGGAGTTTTTGTAACCGCAGATGAAGGCAGATTAACGCAGATGAACGCAGATCGGATTTGATCTGCGTTCATCTGTGTCCATCCGGTGATATCTGCAGTTACAAAAATCCTAAATTAACTACGCTGATTCAAAAAGCGGCTAGCCATCGACATGGCGTCAGTAATATCTACGTCGCCGTCTCCATCGGCATCTAAAAACGTATTCAAAACGGGATTTTGGCCTTGGGCTGGATTATTTTGAGCGTTGCCGCCGGTTTGCAGCAAATTCAGCAGGATCGGCACTAAAACAGGTATCATTGCTTGCACTGTTGTGTTATTTAAACCGGTTCTTTGGGCGATGTCGGCGATGATTTGCGTTAGTTGACCGGCTCCAAACAAACTCTGTACTGCTTGCGGATTGGGGTTTGTGCCGCTAAATTGGTTGACAAGTTGTTGAGCTTGTGCTTCTCCCGACTGCGATCGCACGTCTTGTAATGCCGATCGCACGTATCCGCCCAAAACCGACATCGCCAACTGAGTCGTACCCGCATCCACGCCCTGGTTGCCGCTCAACTGCTCTACCGCACCGATAATGTTGCCCAACTGATTGGAACTTGCTTGTTGGTTAGGATTGTCGATCGCGTTCAAAATTTGGTCAAATAGTCCCATGATTTTCGTTCCTTGCTGTATTTGTTCCACTCTAGATTAACCGATCGCCAATTGCCAAATTCCCCATTACAGAACTTATATCAAGTTCGGGTAATTACTTATAATATCCGACCGAGACGGGTTGACTAAATTGTTGGTTTTAGGCAATTATTGACAGGTTAACCCAATTGCCAATAACTAATGACTGCTATAGCAATCTTAAATCATTTGAAAAATCCTACGCAAGCAAGATGCTTACACTAAAAATATTCGAGTCTAAATCGATTTTGCTGCTGATTTACGGCTGCCATAAATAATGATACCAAATCTAGGTAATATACCTCCTTTATGATTGAACCGCGAAGACGCAAAGAACGCGAAGAGAAGAGGAAACAGAAGAGTCAGAAGATAAAGGGGGTGGCAAACTCTGATTTGGTATGACTGCTGACTAATGACTACTAAGAGGGCGGGCACGCACCATCCACCGCCCCTACCAACTGACTACTGACTACTGACTACTGACTACTGACTATTGACTAATGACTACTGACTACTAATGTTTGATCGGTAGGGCGATCGCAAATTCCGTCCCCCTTCCCACCTCCGACCAACAGTTAATCGTCCCGCCGTGTTTCTTGACAATAATTTCGCGGCCGATTGCCAATCCCAAACCAGTACCTACACCCCTCGGTTTAGTCGTAAAGAACGTTTCAAACATTCTTTCTTGACTGGCCGCAGGTATCCCCGTACCGTTATCGGAAATTCGCACTACCACAGAGTCGTCGTCCAAGTATTCTGTAGTGATTGAAATTTTCGGCGAAAAACTAGATGTTTCTGCTTGCTTTGACTCAAAATTAGATTGTTTTTTCGCCTCTTCATAGCTAATTTTTTCAACTTTTGCTTTTTCTTCCACAGCATCTAGTGCATTGCTGATCAGGTTGACAAACACCTGGTAAAGCAAACCCATGTAGCCTTCAACTTTGGGAATCTCCCCGTAATTTCGCACCACTTCAACGCCCTGTTTGACCCGGCTGTTGAGAATCAGCAAACTGCTATCTATGCAGGCGTGTAAATCGACTGGCTGAGGCGCTGTATCGTCGAGGCGAGAAAAATCTTTCAAACTCAAGATAATGGCTTTGGCTCTTTCAGCACCCACTTGCATTGAGTTAAATATTTTCATCAAATCTTCTTGGATAAAATCGAGGTCTATGGCTTCTGCTGTGGCGGTGACTGCAGCAGGCGGGTTGGGTATTTCTGTTTCGTAAGTTTTGAGCAAATCTAAAATATCTTCAACGTAAGTTTTTGCCGGATCGATGTTGGCATAGATAAAATTGATTGGGTTGTTAACTTCGTGAGCAACACCGGCTAGCATCCTCCCCAAAGTTGCCATTTTCTCATTTTGAAGGATATGAATTTCTTGCTCAGATTTCAATTCTTCTAGCAAGTTATTTACTTTCTGAATCAGTTGGTTGAACGAAGCGGCTAATACTCCCACTTCATCGGTGCTGGTAACTGGTACTTGCAACTGAAAATTAGATTCTTCCGTGACTCGCTGCGCTATTTTGGTGACAGCGGCGAGGGGTTTGGCGATCGCCCTACTGGTAAAGCTCGCCAGCAGTGCTGCAATTACGATCGACAGTGCCATGCTACCAAAAATTATTTGCACCCGCAGCACCTGCGCTCGCAGCAGGGCTTCCCGTGCTGCATCTTCTTGCTCTTGGGCGCGATCGATAATTACTCCTAAATCATTAGTCGCTTTCTCTAATTTCAACCCAATTTTATTTCGCTCTAAATTCAACAGCAACTTGCGTTTCACACTTGTTTGAGCTAGCGAATTTGGCATTTTACTAATTTGAACGTTAACTGTTTCTAGCTGCTGAATGTAATTTGAAATAAGCGAATTATAACTTTTTATAAAAGCCTGTAAGCCTGCTGCCTGTTCCATCTCTTTCTGATTTTTAACTTCAGATAGCGACAACTTCAAAATGTAGATATTATTTTGTAGCTGTTGGTATTTGCTGTCAAAAATTTCGGGCTTTTCTATCCCGTAAATCAATCGCTGTTGGCTGTTTTGCGTCCGCAGCAAAGCCACCTGCAACTTATTTAAAAGCTGACTTTCTCGATCGATGTGTAGTTGATTGTTAGTTCTGCGATAGTAATGATTCCCCGCCAGCATCCCGATAGTCGTACCCCCAATCGCAACACAAAGAGCCAATGCGTAGCCGCGGCTGATTTTGTCGCTAATACTGAGGTTTCCGAAGGAGCGGGCTATGTGAGCAAAATAATTAAGCTTTAGTAGGTGGCTCTGTTTGATTTTATACTGGAAAGATGTAGGAAGTTCTTGTGAAGCCTGTTTGTGATGTTTGAGCTGCATAGATGCGAACCTGTGAATAATTCACGCACTGAGAATTAAGTCTAACTTAATTCGCGGATCATTAGAAAGTAGGGCATCGATAATTAATGTGATAATTTTTGTTAATGAGGACGCTCTTACCCTGTCTGAGAAACCGGGATCGTTTAAGTTTTGTATTTGAGCGTGCGAGCGTCCCCGCTGGCGTATTGTTACTCGCGAGCGTCCCCGCTCGCACTATAATAAAAAAAATGCTTTTTGCAAAACCCAGATGCTCCCGAGAAACCTGGTTTCGGGTTTCCGTTGTCAGAGCTTCTAGGACGCACTTATACTATTTTATATTTTAGAATAATTGGGAATAACCAGGGCTAAAAACGGAGATATAGCTTTTCTGTGCTCTCCTATGAGGTACTATGCAGCATAGGGCATAGAGCATAGGGCATACCTCACTTTTTTGATAACCGCTATAAGCCCCAGACATGAATCGTGGAGAGCCCAAAGTTAAAGTTCCCAGACTCATCTTTCCACTAAATCTAAAATCTACAATTTAAAATCGATTGACTAATTTGGTAAGGTTTGGATCGCGGACTCGATCAGTTGGATTCAAAGAATGGAAGTGGTATTTCGTTAAGAAACCGTGTTTCTACGTAACTCAATGCGATATTTATTTTTTTGATAAAGAAGTGTGGCTTGAGGGGCTATCGAATAAATCACAGATTAAATCATTAGGTGTTCGGGCGGGTGAACGCACCAAGAAACAGCCTGCATCCGCTACAATTGCAGCTTTAGGCGCGCATTTGTCCGCCTGCACTCCGCTAGCACTCAAACCCGCTTGCATTCTGCTGACAGCACAAGCACAATCGGGATTTGCAGACTAAGCAGTGCGATCGGGCACTCGATCGGTTCCGAATTATCATCACAATGTAAGAATCAAAGTATAACCCTTTTATTTGCCGCCCCCTCATGCCTTTGCCGCGCCTGTTAACCTTAATTGCTGCTTTCTGCCTCACCCTGGGGCTGATTATTGGCCTGATAAGTTCCTTGACAGGGCTTTACAGTCAAGTTGCGCTGTCTGCTTCTCCGTTGCTGGCTAATTTGCTGATTTTCCTAATAATTATACTTTTGGGAACGCTAATTTTTGCGCTGTTTTATTATTTTAAGCTGCTGCAACGTCCGGGAAAAGTTAAGGGAAAACGGGCGATTAATCCGAAGGTTCCTGTGGTCAAAAGTGAGGCTGCTTCGGAAAATCTTCAAGCAATTAGGCAGCAAGTCGATCGCATTCAAGATGAAGTAGCGCGGCAAGCTTTGCTGTTGAGAGCCCGCGAAATTGAAGCTAACATGGCACGCGGCAATGTTCGGATCGTGGTTTTCGGCACCGGTTCTGCGGGGAAAACTTCGGCTGTCAATGCGTTGGTGGGGCGGATGGCGGGAGAGGTGGGCGCGCCGATGGGAACTACGGAAGTTGGAGAAACTTACACTCTTTCATTGAAAGGAATCGATCGCGAATTAGCAATTACTGATACCCCAGGCATCTTGGAAGCGGGAGTTGCGGGGACTTACAGAGAGGAATTGGCGCGTCAGTTGGCGGCCCGGGCCGATTTGATCTTATTTGTTTTGGACGGCGATTTGCGTAAATCTGAGTACGAACCGCTGCGGACTTTGGCAGAAATTGGCAAAAGGTCGATCGTGGTTTTTAATAAAGTTGACCTTTATCCCGACAGCGACAGAGACGAAATTCTCGATCGACTGCGGCTGCGAGTCAAAGGTTTTGTATCAGCAATGGATGTAGTTGCTATTAGCGCCAACCCGCAAAAAGTTGTACTAGAAAGCGGCACAATATTTCAACCAGACCCGGATATGATGCCATTAATTCGGCGCATCGCAGCAATTTTGCGAGCCGAAGGCGAAGACTTAATTGCCGACAATATTTTGTTGCAATCTCAGCACTTGGGAGACCAAGCGCGCAAGTTAATTGACGCTCAAAGACGGCGCGCCGCTGATAAAGTAGTAGAGCGATTTCAGTGGATCGGAGCCGGAGTAATTGCCGTCACGCCTTTGCCGGTTGTGGATTTGTTAGCGACAGCAGCAGTTAACGCTCAAATGGTAGTAGAAATTGCCAAGATTTACGGCTGCGAATTAAATATCGATCGCGCCAAAGAATTGGCATTGTCTCTGGCAAAAACTCTAGCAAGTTTGGGAATAGTAGAAGGCGTAATTCAAGTAGTTTCAAGGGCGCTGCAATTAAGCGTAGCTGGGTTTGTGCTCGGCAAAGCAATTCAAGCAGTCAGCGCCGCTTATTTAACCAGAATAGCCGGCAAAAGTTTTATTGAATATTTCCGACACGACCAAGATTGGGGCGACGGCGGCATCGCCGAAGTTGTGCAAAGGCAGTTTCAGTTAAACCGCAAAGACGAGTTTGTCAAAGCATTTGTCAAAGATGCGATCGCCCGCGTCGTCGAACCTCTCAATATTTATCAGCAACCAGAACCGGAACCAGAATTAGAAATGCCAGCAGAAGTGGAACCAGAACTATTGTATAAGCAGCAAGGCGACGATTGGGAAACCAACAGCAACAAGCGCCAAGATGACTGGTAAAACGTAAATCCTGCAGGGGCGGGTTCACCAACAATCTTTGATTCAGACAAACAATCTACATCAACCCGCCCCCACCACGCGACAGAATTAGATCCCGCGTGCGGAATGCGAGTCCGATCTATAATGCAGTATTAATTTAACTTAAGATTTGTTTGAATTTAGAATTTATGCCCTGGTGCGTCGAAATCGGGTTTATTCACGAAAACATTTGATTGCAGCAGGTCAAAAAGAGCAAAGATAATTAATTTCTGAGGGCGGGAGTACACCGTCTATTTAAATTTATCCTAATTTTTAATGTACGGGGAAAGCTTTGGTTAAAACTTTATATTTCGGGAAAATTTGATCGCCCTCCGCGTAGATTTATCGGCAAGTTGATGCACTGCTAGCGGCCAGTTTTAAAACTAAAAAGCACCCACCATTCCGACGGCTGCTGCAATTTGTACTACACTCAAAGACGAGGGGGACAGTTGACAGCGGTATTTTCCCCTAATTTTTGACTGTAGCCAGATTCAAAAGTGCGATCGACCTCGCGGGAGATTGAGAAATCAACGTGATTTTTTAATCAGATGTTCTGGGAGTCTCTGGTGCCGCATTTTATTAAGAAATTTTACAATAATTTTACACGTTGGGGAGAATCCGGGGGGTTCAAGTCAAACTGTGCAATTAGCGATCGGATCGAACCGAATTTTGATAAGATTTAAGGTTGATAAAAAATTTGCTATTGTCCGTCGGAGTAAAAACAATGAGCGATCGACCAATCATTCTCGGTATTGTCGGAGACAGCGCAGCGGGAAAAACCACCCTGACACGGGGAATTGCCCAAGTATTGGGGCCAGAAAATGTCACGATAATTTGCACGGACGACTATCATAGGTACGACAGAAAGCAGCGGGCAGAAATCGGGATTACAGCACTGCATCCTGACTGCAATTATCTAGACATCATGCAGCAGCACCTGGGCCTGTTGCGTACCGGACAAGCAATTCTTAAACCTATTTACAACCACGACTCAGGTACATTCGATCCGCCGGAATACATCCAGCCCAATAAATTTGTAATAGTTGAAGGTTTGCTTGGTTACTCAACTCGTGCAATCCGCGATGCTTACGATGTAAAAGTGTATCTCGCTCCCCCAGAAGAGTTGCGAACTCAGTGGAAAGTTAAGCGCGATACTATGAAGCGCGGTTATACTGAAGAACAGGTGCTTGCAGAAATGCAAAAGCGGGAAAATGATTCAGAAGATTTTATTCGTCCCCAGCGTAAGTTTGCCGATGTTGTAGTTAGTTTTTACCTACCCGAAGAGGACAACGCAGTAAATTTGAATGTCCGTTTAGTGCTCAGACCGACAATTCCTCACCCGGATTTTACTGAAATTTTAGCTCAAGGTAGCGATAGCTTTAAACCTGCCATTCGTTTGGGACTCGATCGCGATATGGGCAAACCGGTTGACGTGTTGGAAGTAGACTCCCACGCTACTAACGAACAAGTAAACGAACTGGAAAAGATTTTGTGCAACGAAATGCCGCACCTGCGGGGTTTTTGCAGCGCCCAAGGCAACCCGGAAATTGGCAAACTAATCGGGACAACTGGTGAAGTTCTGCAAAGTTACCCGCTAGCTTTGACGCAGTTGCTAGTTTCATATCACATGATGAAAGCAATCCATTTGTATTAGTTAGTTGGTGGTTGGTTAGTTGTTATTTGTTAGTTGTTATTTTTTTGCTAGTTAGTTCTAATTCCGAATTACCAATTACCACTAACTACTGCCAACTAACTACTGCCAACTAACTACTGCCAACTAACTAATGACTCATGTACTAACAAATTCAGATTAAAAGTCGCTAATTGCTGAAGCTGCATTGAGAATGGCAATTGACTTTGAGGTGCGGGTAACATTTCGCCTCGGAAGTCGAGGAGGGTAACGAGTAGCAGGTAGGCAACTGCTAAGACTATAGAAATCACGCCGGTGATAATAGCAATAATTTTTGAACGTTCCATATTCAGTAAAAATCAATGGCAGGTAGTATTAGTTTAACATTAAAAAGAGCAATTCAGTAAATCCACCTAATTCAATAAAATACGGGCTATTAAAAAGCTTGTTGTGTGTGCCTTCTTCTTCCTTCTTCCTTCTGCCTTCTGCCTTCTGCCTTCTGCCTTCTGCCTTCTTCCTTCTGCCTTCTTCCTTCTTCCTTCTTCCTTCTTCGTGATGACTGATGACTCTCTGTAATGCAATAGAATATAATCAGATACTGCTTATTTAGATGACGAAAATGGAACCTCTTATAGATGCGCCAACTTCCACCGAGATGCCCGGAGCTACCCCAGTGGTGGAAATATTTAATCTGGGGAAGTTCTACCGTACCGGCTTCTGGATGAACGAAAAAATAGAATCGCTCAAAAGTTGCACTCTGACTGTCTCTGAGGGGGAAACTTTCGGGTTGTTAGGGCAGAATGGAGCGGGGAAAACTACGCTGCTGAAGGCTTTGCTGGGGATAGTGCGGCCGACTTCTGGCAGGGGGCTGCTGTTGGGGAGGCCTTTGGGCGATCGCAACGTGAAGCGGCGCGTCGGCTATTTGCCAGAAAATCCCTACTTTTACGATTATCTCACGGGCTGGGAATTCTTGCAATTTGCGGCGGGCTTGTTTGAAATTCCCCGCTCGATTCAGCGGCAGCGAATTCCGCATTTGTTGGACTTAGTTGGGCTATCTCAATCGGCGGCAATCAAAAAACAGTTGCGCCAGTATTCTAAGGGAATGCTGCAACGGATCGGCATGGCTCAAGCTTTGATTAACAATCCAGATGTGGTATTTTTGGATGAGCCGATGTCTGGTTTAGATCCGATGGGGCGCTATCAGATGCGGGAGATAATTTTATCGCTAAAAAATCAAGGAAAAACGATTTTTTTTAATTCACACGTACTGTCGGATGTGGAGAAGATTTGCGATCGGGTGGCAATTTTGGCTCGCGGTGAGTTAATCTGCATTGGTGCGATCGACGAACTTCTGGGAAATACTAAAACTTACCGGGTTGAAGGTAGGGGCGGCCACTTGAATATCCTCAAAAAATGGATACCGGATATGGAAGTTGATAATGATTTGTGGTACGGGCATTTGCAGGGCGAGCCGAAGGAGTTTATTTCTAGTCTGAGCGCGACGGGAGGGCAGCTAATTGGGATGAATTTGGCTAAGCCTTCTTTGGAAGAGTTTTTTATGCAGCAACTGCAAGAAAGAGGCATTTATTCAAGCAGTTGAAGTTGATAAATTGGCGGGTGAAACCGGGCGGTTGAAACCGCGGCTACACATACAAAGTCCGCCTTCGCGGACTAAGAAAACGGGCAATATGCCCGTTCCACAAGAGTTTAATTTTCTTGTGGGGAGTAGGGGTTGGGCATCTTGCCCGCCTCTGAAAGGCTAATATTTTTTACTTCCTTTAACAAGGGCAACTGTAGATTTGCACACACCAACTCTGCACAATTCCACTGCCGCAAATACTCATATACTTCAGAAATAATCGCATTTGCTGCATCTAAATCTTGTGCTTGAGAGGCATGATAGTGCGCTCTGATTAAGGGCTGAATATCCTCGATATCTTGCCATTCCGATTCTGGTTTCAGGGGAATACTCATATAATAATTATAAGCTTGGTTGTGGGCGGTACAGATTAAGGATTGTCGAGGATTGTGAAATGATTTCTCTGGCTGTCAGCTAGGTTGGACGGTGCATCTGGTGACGGTGCATCTGGTGACGGTGCATCTGGCGGGCGATCGGGCATACAGCTTATCTGCTCTTGGGAGAAATGTAAAGTTTTGTAACAAAATAGGGCGCTCTGCATAAAAAGCAGAGGAAGGCCCTGATAGATATTTAGGAAAGCTTGCTAGGCGGGCTTTGCTGGTTTTGACGCAACTATATTTTTGAGGAGATGGGATTATGACGAATATTAGCTTAGGGCCGACGATTGATGGAAGTTTGAGCACCACTGATCCTCAAAACCCTCAAAGATTAGGTATAGCGAGAAATCCTGTTGACGGAATTTGGCTACAAGTTAAAAACTTTATTAGGCGTTGATTTTACTGCTCTAAGAGTTTTGCTTCAGTTAAACAATTGGTGGAGATTTTCTTCAAGTATCAACTTTTTAATTCTCCTG
This sequence comes from Microcoleus sp. S36a_B3, assembly GCF_036700745.1. Classification (NCBI taxonomy): domain Bacteria; kingdom Bacillati; phylum Cyanobacteriota; class Cyanophyceae; order Oscillatoriales; family Microcoleaceae; genus Microcoleus; species Microcoleus sp. S36a_B3. The sequence goes on from NZ_JAUBPN010000021.1 coordinate 88,981, forward strand.
ACTTCAAAAAGTATGATGCTTTTGCCAAACTGATTTAGAGTCGCTATGTTCACCCAAGTAATAGTTAGATGCAAAAAAAAGTTTCTTCAAGCAAGCTTTTTTGCTGCAAAATTACTGAGTTTAATCTAAACAATTTTAAGCTCAATTAAAGCAACTGAAAAAGTAGCAAGCCCATAATTTCCCATTTTCCAAATAGCTAAAGGTAGATCATGTCACACAAAATCTCTGAAACTCCAAAAGCGATCGCATTTATCGATACTGCTGTCCCTAATTGGAAGACTCTAGTTGACGGCGTTACCCCTGGAACAGAAGTAATCCTGCTGGATTCTAACCGCAACGGGGTAGAACAAATTGCTCAAAAACTGCGGGGCGGTAACTTCTGTGCAGTTCACGTTGTATCCCACGGCGCTGTCGGTTCTCTGCAACTTGGCAATACGGTGTTGACTTTGGATACATTGAGCGATTCCACTCCAAGCAATATCATAAACGAAAAAAACCGGGGTGTAGTGTCTCTTTCCCCCTCCCGAAATTGCGACTTTGTGATGTGGGTAAAGGAATGGGCAAAGGGGCTGACAAGTAATGCTGAGATTCTTCTGTATGGCTGCAACGTAGCAAAGGGAGATTTGGGTGCTGCTTTCGCACAGCGGTTGAGTCAGCTAACAGGGGCTAATGTGGCAGCTTCTACGAGTCTGACTGGTAGTGCTCAGAAAGGCGGCGACTGGGAATTGGGGTATACAACTGGTGCGATGGAGGCATCTTTGGCGTTTGGACCACAGGTGCAAGAGGCTTACCAAGGAATTTTGGCGATTAAAGTCACTTACGATGCACTATTTCCTGCACAAGCAAAAAATGCGTTTGATTACGCAGTTAATATCTGGAATCGGCTAGTTGACACATCAAAAGCAGACGTAGAAGTTAAGGCTACTTGGTCATCATCCTTGGGTTCAGGTTCAGGAACTCTTGGTAACACCTCTTCGACGGATGCTCAAAACTTTACTGGTGCTCCGTTACCAAATATCAGATATCCGTTCCCGCTGGCAAATCAGTTAGCTAGCAAGGACGTTAATGGTGCGACAAATCCAGACGTTGAAGTGCAGATGAATAGCTTAACCGACTGGTATTTTGGTACTGATGCTAAACCAGTATCTACACAGTTCGATTTTTCCACAGTTGCCTTGCACGAACTCGGTCACGCACTGGGGTTTATTGAAACTTCTTTTTTGGATACTTCCAACCAAGGAAGGTACCTAAACGGTACTCCCAACATCATGGATACTTTCAGGGAGAATATTGCTGGCGAGCGTCTTTACCCTACTTATCCATCCCCTTCTATTGCGTTAGGCGCTCAATTAACTAACGGCAATGGTTTCTTTGGGGGTGCAAATGCGATCGCAGCCAATGGTGGCAACCGCCCCCGACTTACCGCATCCTCTATCGATCTTGATTTTAAGCACTTAGAAGATTCTATTTATCCATTCGGGGACCCCAATACCTTGATGATACCTGCAAGACGTCCAGGAGAAGCCGTCCATACTCCCGGTCCAATTGGCCTTGGGGTACTTCAAGATTTGGGTTGGAAATTGAACGCTGAGTTAGGGGTGAATGTGACTGTAGACAATGCCACACCGAAAGAAGGAGATACCGTCACCTATACCGTCACCGCTAAAAACTCTCCCCTTCACACTTTCAATAGTGTTACTTTGGGTGGCAATGCTAGTAACGTCAAGCTGACGAGCTTGTTGCCAACAGACCTCACCCTCACAGGAAATACCCCCAGCCAAGGCACTTACGACCCTACTACTGGTATCTGGAACTTAACCAACTTAGCTGTTAATGGCACTGCGACCCTTAGCCTCAAAGCCACAGTAAATTCTGGTAGTACCGGAAAAACTATCTCTAACAACGTCGCGGTTACTTCGGACAACAATGACCCTGATGCCACCAACAATAGCAGCAAGGTTGACATCAGTGTAGGATCATCAACGGCAACTCCAACGCCAACGCCGACTCCAACGCCAACTCCAACACCAACGCCAACTCCGACACCAACGCCAACTCCGACTCCGACTCCAACGCCAACTCCGACTCCGACTCCAACGCCAATTCCAATTCCAACTCCAACTCCAACTCCAACGCCAACTCCGACACCAACGCCAACTCCAACTCCAACTCCAACTCCAACGGGAACACCAACTCCAACGCCAATTCCAATTCCAACTCCAACTCCAACTCCAATTCCAACTCCAACGGGAACACCAACTCCGACACCAACTCCAACTCCAACTCCGACACCAACAACTCCAACTCCAACAACTCCGACTCCGACTCCAACTCCAACAGCTCCGACTCCAACAACTCCAACTCCAACACCGACACCTGCACCGTTAGTATCCATCTTTTCACCCAAACCTAATGCCACAGACGGCGGCGAACCGACGGGACTGCCACAAAATCTTAGCGGGCCTGGATTTTACTTCTTCACAGACAATGCTGATACTGTTATACCGCCAGAGGCGATGGGCAAAGGAATCGTAGCCCTATCGGGAAATGACTCTTTAACAGGTACGAATAACGATGAAATCTTCAGTGGTAATCAAGGTGCTGATACACTTAACGGACTGGGTGGTAATGACATTTTGTTGGGCGGAAAAGGCTCTGATAGCATTGATGGCGGTGCTGGTAACGACTTTCTCAGCGGCAATAATGACAATGACAGCCTAATAGGAGGAGATGGCAATGATGTTATACGGGGCGGCAAGGGAAATGATACTCTCAATGGCGGTGCTGGCGACGATATACTCATAGGCGATCGCGGCCAAGACATTCTCACAGGCGGTGATGGCAATGATGCTTTCTTCTTAGCCGTAGATGAAGATTCAACTCCGATTAATCAAACAGATGTGATTGCGGACTTCCGCCCTGGAGATTCAATTGGTTTGAGCGAAGGACTCACATTTTCTGCTCTGACTTTTGAGCGTGTGAATTTGCAGCTTGACGGCGCGGCACCTGTGGCTTCTACGGCTATCAAAGCGGGTGATAATTATTTGGGTATAGTCTCTGGGGTAGCTCAAGATGCCCTGAATGCTAGCGTTTTCTTCAAAGTCTAGATCGATCGCACGGACTGGATCGAGGCATCTGTGCAATTGGGTTCGGCAGCCAGGGCTGGGGTTTCTAGCTATCCTACATGGGTAATTGGTGGTCGGACCCATAACGGTATGATGTCTATTCAACAACTAGCCAACATAAGAATAAGTATTGCAGGACTTGTGCGATCCGACTAAGAAACCGGGTTTTTACCGAATCTTTGGGCTTCGGCGAATTGTTTTCGCAAAAACCCGGTTTCTGGGCCCTATGCGTAAGTCATAATACAGATAAATCGCGTTTTTATCTATCCCGATCCATTGCGTTTATCTGCAGTTGCTAAAAAGAGCGATCGCCCTTTACGACAAAAAGAGCGATCGCCCTTTGCCATTTCTCACAAAAACTCAACACGCCCAACCATTTCGTCAGGCGTGTACACTTCATAAATCAAAACCAGAGCTTCAATGATTTGTCCGATCGAACGAGTCCCTTGCTTACAATAAGCAATACCTGGATGCTCGCTGCTAAGACTAGCAATCGTTAAAAAATCATCATCGTGAGTCATAATCACCCGCTTTTGTTCGCAGATAAATGCTAACTGCGATTCATCAGTCTGAGCAAGCAATCCCGCCTCAATAGTGGTTGTAACATCAATTAATCGTCTACGCAACTCTCGCGCCACAGCCGATTTAACATTCTCATCTAAATGAAAGCGGATGCGTTCACTCACATCTAATTTCCCTCAGCTTTTCCTGCAAACGAGAAGGTGGGTTCTGACGCTTCAACTCTTCAACAAAAGCATCTGATTCAGCAGTGCGGCGGTCAATTTCTCCTCGATTATCGTAATAGTAAGTCATGGCCGCATGAACCGAAGCCGGCGACAAATTATAGTCCCTAGCGATTTCTTCGATCGACTCTCCCATATTAAGATACATTTGGGCGATATGTGCTACAGAAATTCGATGACCTGCAATGCGTGGTTTACCACCAAGCACTCCCGGTGTAATTTCAATATACTTTGTGATGACTGATTGCTTAGACATAAAGCGTCAAAGGCTCCTAATTGATAATATTTAAAGATATTTAATTTTAGCAAAAACAGACGAAGTGTGCCCTTTCATCCATCCGCATTCACCTGCGGTTAAGAAATAACCACCATCACTGCGCCAATATTTCCCTAACTCTTTCCCGAAACAAACGCACCGCCGCCCTTTGTCCAATACTTTTACTTTGCTCTATCAAACCCGGAATTTCTGCGATCGGCAAAAACGGAAAAGCCAAACTGTTCTCCCTCTCTTCGTAATTCCCCTCAACCAATTGATAAACTACAAGACATTGGTTGCGATATCTCCAAATTTCAGGCACGCCCAGAGCAGCATAGATTGAAAACTTATTCAAAGAAGAACTCGTGTAGTCTGATTCTACTACTAAATCCGGTGGCGGATCTACCTGCAAATCGATACTTTTACCTCTAACTACAGATTCATTTTGAACGTAAAAGCAGCTATCCGGTTCAATCGCACGAGTTAAATCTTCCCGTTCCAAAGTAAGAGCACCGAGCTTTCTTACCTCGATATCTAGTGCGTCTGCGAAAGCTTCCACAAAGCTTTCAATCATTCCCTTGGGTTCTTCATGTTCTGTGAGTGGCATTCTGATTTCTAAAACCCCTTCAGCATAAGCAATTCTCCACGCTCTACCGTCGCCGACATCAGACATTATCGCTTTAAATGTTTGCCATTTAATGCCTGTCAAAGTAATTAATTTTTCCTCGCTACTTTGCTGAGGAGGAGTCAATGTGGTTGTTACCATAGGAGGTACGATTAGTTAAATTTTGATTGATTTTAGCATAATCTTCTAACATCTGGGTTCATCCCCGTTCATCTGCCTTCATCTGCGGTTGCTAAAAAGTGCGATCGCCCTTGACGACAAAAAGTGCGATCGCCCTTAACGACAAAAAGTGCGATCGCCCATTTTCAATTACTAACCAGAAATCACCTGATTCAGCAAATGAGCCTGAGAACCCTCCAGCCGAGGGCCGTGAATCTGCACCACCAGAGAAGCCAAATAATTGCCCCAACGAGCCGCTTTTGTAGCACTCAAACCATTAGTAAGCCCAAACAAAACACCGCCGGCAAAAGCATCACCAGCACCCACAGTATCGATCGCCTTTACGGGAAATCCAGCCACATCCACAATCTGTTTATTTTCCACCACCATGCAGCCTTTGTCCCCATTTGTGATCAAAGCCAAATCCGAAATTTCGCTCATCTTCCGGGCGCATTCTTCTAAAGATTCCTCCTTAAAAAAGCTACGAACTTCATCAGCATTGCAAAAAATCACATCGCAATATTCCGAAACCACCTTGTGAAAATCATCGGAAAATCGATCGACCAAAAAGCCATCCGAAAAAGTAAAAGCTACCTTCACGCCCAGACGCTTAGACTGTTCCATCGTCTCAATACTAGCCTTTCTCGGATCGGGAGCATCCCAAAGATAACCCTCAACATAACTGTACTTGCAGTGAGACAGGCGATCGACATCAATATCAGTCGCCGCCAGAGTAGTAGAAACCCCCAAATTCGTACACAGAGTGCGTTCCGCATCCGGCGTAGTCAACACGACACAAGTACCCGTAGGCCCGTTAGACTCAGCAGGATGCACATTAAAATCAATCCCCGCCTCCAGCAAATCTTGCCGGTAAAATTCCCCGTTAGTATCCTTAGCAACCTTCCCAGAATAATAGCCTTTACCGCCGCTCTGAGCCAAACCAATCATCGTATTTGCCGCAGAACCCCCCGATCGCATTTGCAGCGAAACCTGCTCCAAATCGTGCAAAATCCCCCCCTGCGTTGCCGAATCCATCAGCGTCATCCCACCGCGATTCAGCCCGTGCTTGAGGACAAATTCATCTTCCACCAATGCTAAGATGTCTACAAGGGCATTGCCCACGCCAAACACATCCACAGAACCGGAATTTTGATTATTTTCTGTCATTGTTACTTTTTGGTTTACACTAACTATCAACTCTATAATAAATCGGATAAAAGTCAACATCCAAAATTCAAAATTAAAAATCATAAATCCAAAAAATTAAACCCACAATCCACAAATCACAAATTTCTAATCCACAATCTAAAATCTAAGATCTAAAATCCACAATCTAAAATCTAAAATTTAAAATCGATATGTCTTACCTCCCACCTCTGATTCAGCAAATGTTGCAGCCGGGGTTTTACCCGCACAGTGTCACAGAACCGGTGCAGCTAATTCAAACTCATGCTTCCTTTGTTTTGCTAACCGGAGATTATACTTACAAAATCAAAAAGCCAGTCAACTTTGGCTTTATGGACTATTCCACTTTAGAGAAAAGACAGCATTTTTGCACCCAAGAATTGCTGATGAACCGGCGCACAGCACCGGAAATTTATCTCGAAGTTTTGTCAATTGTTCAAAGGGGCGATTTGTTTAAATTTGTAAGCGATTCAGCGGAGATAACTCCGGCAGAAGTGGCTGTAGAATACGCGCTGAAAATGCGGGAATTTCCTCAAAATTCGCTGTTTCTCAGTTTGTTGGAGCGCGGACAGTTGACCGAACAACTTATGGCAGAGTTAGGGCGGGAAGTTGCCAAGTTTCACAGCACGGCAATTACTAATAGCTACATTCGCACATTTGGCGAAGTCAGTCAGATTCGCACAGCAATAGATAACAACTATCTGATTTCCCAAAAATATATCGGCGGGCCGCAGACTCAGACTCAATATCAAGAGACTAAAGATTATACTGATGCGTTTTTTGCGAAAAATCCAGAATTATTCGAGCGGCGGATTGCCAACAATAAAATTCGCGAGTGTCACGGAGATTTGCACTTGCGAAATATAGCATTGTGGCAAGATAAAATATTGCTGTTCGACTGCATTGAATTTAACGAGCCTTTTCGTTTTGTTGACGTGATGTACGATGTCGCTTTTACGGTGATGGATTTGGAATCGCGGGGGCGCAGAGATTTAGGCAATGTTTTTCTCAATACTTACATCGAACAAACAGGCGATTGGGAAGGACTGCAAGTGCTGCCGCTGTATTTAAGCCGTCAAGCTTATGTCAGAGCAAAAGTCACTTCGTTAATGTTGGACGATGCCTCGGTTTCAACTGCCCAAAAAGCCGAGATTTCACAGACAGCAGCTAATTACTATAAACAGGCTTGGCAATACACAAAACCGCGTCGGGGAAAGTTAACTTTGATGTCTGGTTTGTCTGGTTCTGGGAAGAGTACGGTGGCTCGATATTTGGCTCACCGCACTGGGGCAATTCAGATTCGTTCCGATGCTGTTCGCAAACATTTAGGCGGAATTTCTTTAAATGAACGCGGCGGGCAAGATTTGTATTCGGATGAAATGACGGCGCAGACTTATGGTAGATTGTTAGAGTTGGGGATAATTCTGGCCGACCGAGGTTGGAATGTGATTTTAGATGCTAAGTTCGATCGCCAAAAATTGAGAAGCGATGCGATTAATCTGGCTCAATCCCACGGCTTGTCCTGGCAAATCATTTACTGCACCGCACCAATTGCTGTATTGCGAGAACGGCTGCAACAGCGCCGGGGCGATATTGCCGACGCGACAGCAGAACTATTGAGCTCGCAGCAAGCAGAAGCAGAAGCTTTTACAGAAATTGAGCAAATTTCTGTAAACATTATAGATACCGCGCAAGATTTAGAGGTACAATTAAACTTGATTTGTGGGGAGTAGTTGCAGCGCGATCGCCCTTGCCAATCTTACCTATCTGCTAATATTGTCAATATCTTTCTGTACTATTACAAACACAACTTGCAGCTCATGCCAAAATTTACCGGAGACTCCAAAGGGTTTAGCCCCGCGCTGATATGGTTTGTGTTATTTACCGTTGGGTTTCGCTTAGTCGGATGTACCCTGCCGGTGAGTCTCGGCCTTGGTGTCCTCGGCGGGGTAGCAGCAGGTTTAACTGTCGCTTGGTGGCACAACGAATTACTACTCAACCCCAATACAGGTTCTAAGGATAAAACCTCGGACGCTATACTCAATAAAGAAGTAGTGGAAACGGGCGGCAATAGATATATCAAAAGCTCCCGGCGCGAAGCTACTTCACTGTTTGATTGGCTGTCGAAAACAGAAGACCGCCGCTAGCACATAAAAAAGTTTTTAGTATTGAGTTTTGAGCTTTAAGTTAAAGCGTTCAAAATTCGGCGTTGCTAAAGTTGAGTATGAATTAACATTTGTCACGCTTGATCCAAAGACAGACTATGAAGCGCTTTTAATTATTTGTTGAATGTTTGTATTTTTATCTAAGTTGCTGCCGCTGTTTATTTATCCTTTGGGGTTGAGTTGCTTGTTAATGATGGCGGCTTTAATCGCGCTTTGGAAGCGTCCCAAATGGGCAGCACCGCTAATGGCTGGGGCACTAATTATTTTACTGCTCGGAAGTAGCGGTTGGGTGTCAAAATCCTTAGTTCGATCGCTCGAATGGCAAAATTTACCCACCGCCGAACTCCCCCAAGCATCCGCGATAATCGTCTTGGGCGGCGGTGTCAAAGCAGCTTTACCTCCCCGCCCTTGGGTAGAATTGGGGGAAGCGGGCGATCGAATTATCTACGCTTCCCGACTTTACCGTCAAGGCAAAGCTCCCCTGTTAGTGCTCAGCGGCGGTAGAGTAGACTGGAAAGGCGGGGGTTCTCCAGAATCGGCAGACATGGCAGAAATTGCTCAAACAATGGGCGTACCGTCATCAGCAATTCTGCAAGACCCCGATTCGCACAACACTTATCAAAATGCCGTCAACGTGCGGCAAATCTTAGATGATAAAGGCATAAAAGGGTCGGTTTTGCTAGTGACATCGGCGATGCACATGACTCGATCGCTCTTAATTTTTCAGCGTCTGGGAATAAAAGTAATTGCGGCACCAACAGACTTTCAGATAACGCAGCAGAATATCGCAGAATCTCAAAATAGCTGGCAAGCAGTCGCACTGGATTTATTGCCAGATACCTATTATCTAAATCAGTCTAATAAAGCTTTGAAAGAATACATCGGCTTAATTGTTTATCGCCTGCGCGGATGGCTTTAACAGAATTTTAGATCTGAAATTTTTGATTTTAGATTGAATAATTTAAAGTAATGCAATTGATAATTTAATTGATAGGGAAACCGCCGATTGAGGCAGATGCAACACAGATGCAACGCAGATAATTTTAAGATTGTTTGGGACTATTAGATGAGTTTGAATAATTGGTATAAAATCTAAAATCTCACAATTCTCTGATTTATTGTGTTAGCTTAAAGTCATTACAGCCAATATTTGCCACAGTCGCCCCCAAACAATCATGTTGCCCCACGAGTTGCAAAACGTTGTCCCAGAATCGACCCCAGCAGCCGAAATTTTCCAACAGAAGCAAATTGTTCGCGAGTTTTACGCCGAAATTAAGTACCGCGAAGAACTCGAACGTCACTGTCAGTGGTACTACGCTACAGCCAAGCAGCATCAGCAGGAATTGCAGAAAATGCAGGGAGATTTTAACATTTTCGGTTGGTTCTGTCGCCGACGATCGCAAAATTAAGAATGCAACAAAAAAGAGGGTTTGCAGTAAGGACTTTAGTCCTGCCGACTGACTAAAAGCCAGAGAAACAACAGAAGTCTTCACTACAAATTCTCTTATGGTTATATTATCGGATTGGATATTAGTTGCCAACAGCAATGCAGCTTTAGAATATCTCCAAACCCTTATCTCATCAGTCATTCCCAATCTAAAATTTACAATCTAAAATCTAAAATGGTATGAGATTGCCTTTGGGCTCCGGCGCTGTTTTTGAGAGTGCTAGACTTCCGAAGATATTAATTCGACTTCATCTTCTTTGAAGTGAGCTCGAAATTTTTTGTCAAACTGAACTAAAACAGGCCAATTGGCACTGACTGGTCTGCCGTGCCATTCGTGAACGATCGCCACGACTTCTCCTTCCATACCCTTAATCTCAAATGGTTGACTGCGATTTTGAGGGTGGTGGTAGACAACAACAGAGTTTTTAACGCAAACGCGATCGCCAACTTTCATAAATTTAAAATTAGTGTTCTCTCTACAAAACTCTACAAACCGTGCAAGTGCAGAACACCTGTACGGTTTGGGTACAGTCTTTTTATCTTCCCACACAACTAGAGCGAAAACTTAAATAAAGTTAGCGGTTGTCTGTGGGTACTTCGATCGCCAGTCGCGAACCGAGGACGGCTTCAGTGCCGATCGACTCTGGATTGAAGCCCTGTCGCCCGATCGGCATTTAATACCATTGTTGGCGGGGATCGTTGCCAATTCTTCAATCTGCAATGCCCCAATCTCAAATCTAAAAAGGTATTAACTGGTTCAACCAACACTCAACATCAACCGCCAGAGTTTGACCCAACTCCAGCAACTGCCGAATCGAAGACAGCTCCCAGCCGCCGTCTGAACGGGCGATATCCAAGGCAACGACATCCACCTTGTTTTCCTCCTGTGCCACAGCTTGCCGTTGCAGGCAGCCCAAACACAGAGGCACTATTTGACTGTAGAGAGAATCGAAATACAGTTCTTGCGATTTGTCCAAACACAAACCCAAACTCAGCCGATCGCCCACAGCAATCAAACGGTCGATCGTGCCGATCTCAAGTTCTAGCTCAACAGGGGAGCGTTCCCGATCGCCCGTTGCAGCTTGCAGCAGCGCGTCAAGAGTGCGCCAAACCAGCTTTTCCAAAATTTCCTTAACTTCGGGAACCTTCAACCGACAGCGGAGGTGGCCGGCTTCAGTGGCGATCGCCTCAATTTCCGCCAACAGCGACTCCGCGTCCTCGGTTTCCAGTTCCAAAGCCTTCGCCGCCGTCAAACAGCGGTGTCCCAAAGCCACCTCAGCAGCCACCTGCAACTCTACCGGCACCGGCAACTCGTCGCGGTGGAAAGCCATCATCACCCCGTAATTTTCCCGGTAAACCTGAGTGTAAAGCTGATCCAAGCGAGTCAAATTTTCCTGACTCAGCAACTGCACGATCCGGTGGCGTTCCTCAGCGAACAAATCCCGCAAGCTAAACGACTGATCCCCAAACAACCGCACCATTTCCAGAATCGCGTGGGCCGCCGAAGCTTCTTGCAGAACTCCAAACAACCGGTCTTTCAGCATCGTGTAAGACCGGCGGCTGCCAAAAGGCTGAATGCAGCAGTGGAAGTCCCAGCCCCCGAGGTGGAACGCAGCAAACACAAAAACCTCTGTTTCCCTCGTAATTTCCGAGGTTAACTGCAATTGACCCACAGCCAGAGTCATCGAGCCCATGCGCTGAATTTGGAAATCTTCTTGCTGGGCCTGATAGCAGTAAACTCGCTGTTGGCGGGGATATTTGGCAAACAGAGAACTAATGGCGTAGTGGGCTGCTACTTGTCTGAGGCTAACTTGGGCAGTTGTTACCTGTTGGCGGTAAACTTCGGCCCCTGTTTTGAAACAGTCAACGTTGCTAGGAATCAGGGCCAGCCGATCGATAAAATCCTGTTCTAGCTGTACGCCCGTAACTTCCCCCGCCAATTCCAGCGCCCGGGCCGCGTAGCGCAAAATTTGCACGCCTTCGGGGCGAGATATTTCCTCAAAAAACCAGCCGCAGCTAGTAAACATTAACAAAGTGTGGCGCTGCATTTCCAGCAACCGTAGCGCGTCCACCTGTTCGGCTGCATCAAGTTCGCGAAGTTGATGGCGATCGAGGAAACTCTCAACGTTAGCCGGCGATCGATCGCGAATCACATCAATATATTCATCTCTGGCCTTCCACGGATCGCGAAACAGCTTGCGCCCCGCTTCCTCATAAATCGGAATCAATCGATCGCGCAGCCAATTTAAAGTATCCCGCAAAGGCCTGCGCCACAGGAGATGCCACCCGCCACCGCCACCGCAGCCACAATCATCTTGCCAGCGATCGACCCCGTGAGAGCAACTCCAAGCCGTCACCGGTTTGAGTTCCACTTCCCAAGTGCTCGGATTTTGACTTAAGTAATGAGCAAAATTCGTCACTGTCCAGCCGCGCTGGGGAAACTCTTCTGTGAAGGCGTAGGCGAGGCATTTTTCGGTACTGTTTTTGTGATGGCCGAAAGTTTCGCCGTCTGTCGCCACGGAGATTAATTGGGCCGGTCGGTGGTCTCCCCGCACTGCTTGGCCCAAGCGCCCCGCCAAGTGGTTGCTGCTGCTGAGAACGTCATTGAAGCCCATATCCCGCGAGATCGGGCCGTCGTAGAAAAAGATATCGATGTAGGGACTGTTGGGCGTTGGGGCTGCCGAAGGCTGGCCGTCTCTGCGGCCCAAGGAGTGAGAACTCAGCGGCGAAAGTTGGAGGTCAGCCATCAACCGTATTTCCGGCTTTAAATAGCAGCGGTAGGGACGAGTCGGATCGATTTGACCGCCGCCTACTTCGTGCCATTCGCCATCAGCTTCTGCCCCTGCTGCTTGGTTTTGCCCGATTAGCGGGCGGCAGCGTTCGGCTTGGGAGGGGGCTAAGACAATGAAGCGGATGCCTTGGGCCACTAAAGCTTCGAGGGTGGCGTAGTCTACGGCGGTTTCGGCGAGCCACATTCCTTCGGGATCGCGATCGAATCTGGATCGAAAATCTGCGATTCCCCAGCGAATTTGGGTATATTTGTCTCGCTCGTTCGCCAGTGGCATGATGATGTGATTGTATACTTGGGCGATCGCGTTACCGTGACCGGACAGGCGCTGACAGCTTTTGCGATCGGCTTCCAGAATCCGCTGGTAAACTTCCGAATCGTAGCGTTCCAGCCAACTCATCAACGTCGGGCCGATGTTGAAGCTGAGATATTCGTAGTTGTTGACGATCCCTGCGACTTCTCCTCGGTCGTTGAGTATGCGCGCAAAGGCGTTGGGGCGGTAGCACTCGCGATCGATGCGTTCGTTCCAGTCGTGGGAGGGTTCGGCGCTGGCTTGGCGTTCGATCGCATCCAGGTAAGGGTTTTCTCGGGGCGGTTGGTAAAAGTGACCGTGAACCGTCACGCACACTCCTGTTGCTGTCGCCGTGCTGCTTTGGGTTGGGGCCGTTACCCCTGGCGCAGACACTGGGATCGCGTCGGACTGAGTTGTAGAAATCGAAACCATGCGATCGAATCCTCAAGTAGTTAATGACAATAAAATCAGCCTCATTAGTAACTGAAACCTTACGCAGCAAGCGTTTGGGCTAGGCATCAGTTGCGGCTGAGTTTGGGCAGACAATTATTTGATACATTTGTAGTATTGCGAGCAAAGCATTCGTTCCAAGATGCAGAGCGTCGATCCCTGGGTTTTTCTGTGCTTTGCTGTTGAAAGAGTTAAAAAAGGTAATTTTTCCAGCTTTTTGGCACTTTCCACTCATTTCGGGTTTGTGCTTGCAGGGGCTGCTTGTTGAGATTTTGATTTACATTGCTGGATTTTAAAGTCTTATTCATTAAATAGCAAGTTTTCCCCGGAAAAATTTTATCTTTGGCGATCGAGCCAGGGATGGCAATTGTGCGGGTAAATTTAATCTAATGGCGAAACTCTTCACCAGGGAACGCTTTGGCTGGGGGATGTGCTGCACCGGATTGCTGTACTGTGTCTGTAGCAAAATGGTTGATTGAGTTTATTGGTGAAATGTTCCTGTGCACCCGCCACCAGTAACTTATCGAAGTCAACAGATAGCCTTGATGCGATCGTGTGCATTGAAATTTTCAAATCTCGCCTCGACTTGATGCAGACTTCTGAAATACCCTGGATGCAAAACCCTTCAAATTGTACCAGATCGGCTTCGGCCCCGGCAGAATAACAATCCCTAGCTTCCGTAGTGAATCATTTCTACTGGAATCTTGACTACCGAGTTCGCTGGAAATGACAATAATCGGCCCCCAATTCTTAATCAGCATTAATCGCAAATACTTTCGAGAAAGTCGCACTCCGCTGATGACGTTGATTTGCAGAAAATTTATCCATTCATCATCGATCCCCTCAAATGCTTATCCATAAATTCCCCGATTGTTGACCAAAATTTCTACCTCTGGAAGTCGTACTATGACCACCCAACGTATCGTCATTGAACGCCTCAATCAGAAAATGAAAATTTTTAGGATTCTTTAACAATACTTCGGACAGTTTTGGAAGAGGGACGCGAGGCTCGCCGAGCTACAAAAGTTATTGGAATCTGAATCAAAAATCAAAAAAAAGGCAATTTTTAGGTTAAGCTCAAAAAACACACGAACTTAAAAAACTGCCTCATGAATATTCTTGAATCTATTTTACAACAAATGCCAGGTATTGAGTCTTGCCTCAAAAGAAGTTTATGGTGATTTTATTTTCCACCATATTGCTTGTTTATGGCAAGGTTAATTTTACCAATCTGAGTCATTATAGCTGTTTGAGTGAAAAAACCTATCGTCGCCACTTTTTCAAAAGCTTTGATTTTCCCGCATTTAATAAATTATTTCTCAATAAAGCCTTAGATCATCAGCGAACACTTATTGCCGTTATCGATTGTTCTTTTATCCCTAAAAGTGGCAAAAAAACTGAAGGCAAAGCTAGTTTTTATAATGGTGTAGCTGGCAGATCTGAAGAGGGATTAGAAATTTCTGTAATTTCTGTGGTCGAAGTTGAAACTCATTTATCTTATCGCCTAAGTGTACAACAAACGCCCTTGCGTCCGACCACAGAACTACCGAAAAATTCCCTAACTGCTAAAGTCAAAAATAATTCAAAAAAACTTGGCAAAAAACAGAAGTTATTAAGCTTAACGCCTGAAATAACAAGAGTCGATGACTATGCTCAACATTTAAAAAAAAACTCGTTCTTTGTTGCCAGATTATGTCCGTTACTTGGTAGCTGATGGTTATTATTGTCGCTTAAAATTCTGGAATGCTGTACGGGATGCAGATTTAAATT
>NZ_JAUBPN010000022.1:0-9015 GCF_036700745.1 Microcoleus sp. S36a_B3
ATGGTTATTAAATGGGATCGAAAAATCAAAAATAAAGGCAATGCTATTTTATCCGGTTTAGCTGCGTAGCAGCTTATCCGCATCCTCAACCCTTGACTTGCGGGTTTTTTCAGTGTAAAAGCGGTTGAAACCGCCGAATGTTAATATTAAACTCAATCTAAAATCTAAAATCTAAAATCTAAAATCGGATGACTAACCCCAGCGAATACCGGCAAAGACGCGAACATTTAATGGCAAAAATTGGCAGCGGAACCGCGATATTTCGCAGCGCCCCCGCAGCCGTCATGCACAACGATGTAGAATACGCCTACCGACAAGATAGCGATTTTTTCTACTTAACAGGTTTCAAGGAAGCGGGGGCGGTAGCAGTGCTCGCACCGCATCACGAAGAACACAAATTTGTCCTCTTCGTGCAGCCAAAAGACTTGGAAAAAGAAACTTGGCACGGTTATCGCGCCGGAGTAGAAGGCGCTAAGGAGCTGTACGGCGCTGATGAAGCGTTTCCCATCGCCGAACTGGCCGAAAAATTGCCAAAATTTCTAGAAAAGGCCGATCGCATATATTATCACTTCGGGCGCGATCGGAATTTCGACCAAACAATCCTCAATCACTGGCAAAGCTTGATGGCAACCTACCCGAAACGCGGTACAGGCCCAACAGCAATCGAAGATTCCAACATCATTTTACACCCGATGCGGCTGGTGAAAAGCGAAACAGAATTAGCATTAATGCGAAAAGCCGCTAATATCTCAGTTATCGCCCACAACCGCGCCCAAGAATTCGCCAAACCTGGCAGGTACGAATACGAAATTCAAGCAGAAATTGAACATATTTTTGGCATGAATGGTGCCACTTCCGCTTATCCTTCCATTGTCGCCTCCGGTAACAATGCCTGCGTCCTCCACTACATCGAAAACAACCGCCAAATGCAGGAAAACGATTTGCTGCTAATAGATGCCGGTTGTGCTTGCGACTACTACAACGCCGACATTACTCGCACCTTTCCTATTAGCGGCAAATTCACCGCCGAACAACAGACTATTTACGACTTAGTTTTGCAAGCACAATTGCAGGCAATCAGTCAAGTATATCCGGGAAATCCTTACAGTAAAATTCACGAAACAGCAGTGCGCGTTTTGGTGGAAGGTTTAATGGATTTAAAACTTTTGGTCGGCGACATTGAAGAGATAATTAAAGAGGAGAAATACAAGCCGTTTTATATGCACCGCACCGGACATTGGTTGGGATTGGACGTACACGATGTCGGCGTTTATCAGTACGGCGAAAATTCGCAAGTTTTGCAGGCGGGACAAGTGCTGACGGTAGAACCGGGGATTTATATTTCTCCTTATATTAAACCCGTAGAAGGACAGCCGGAGATTCCTGAAAAATGGCGCGGTATTGGTGTGAGAATTGAAGATGATGTCTTGGTGACAGTTGACAATCACGAAGTATTAACAGCGGGAGTTCCTAAATGATTGTTGACTGTTGACTGTTGACTGTTGACTGTTGACTGTTGACTGTTGACTGTTGACTGTTGGCAGTTGCCGCCTTTAAATTGTATATTAAAAAAAATCAAACAATGAGTGGGGTTTCCCGCTCGCCCTGAATATACAATTTAAAGGCGCGACAGCTTATTTCTTATTTATTTATTTATTTATTTATTATTTGTTGGTTATAATTCCTAATTACCAACAACCAACAGCCAACAGTCAACAACCAACAGCCAAACAAAAAGCCTTTATGTGTATTGATCCCACAGACAACGCACAGCGTAACTATCCCGTAGGGAATCGACCTCTCGAAACCTGCGAAGCATTAGTAACACAGCAAAGCGCAAAAATTCAGCAACTCGAAGCAGATTTGCAACAGCAGAGAAAATTGTGCCAGAAATTAGCAGCACAACTTAAAGCATTGGAAAATTCCAACTCTGCTGACTGTGTAACTGAATTGAATCTCGCCGACGAGCGCACTGAGTTAATCGCATCTCTGGAAAAAAGCCAGGAAATGTACCGAACTCTGATCAAACATTATCCGAATGGCTCGGTGTTTTTGTTCGATCGCGATTTGCGCTATACTCTGGTTGACGGTCAAGGTTTGGCAGTAGTTGGTTTGTCCAAAGAACTGTTGGAAGGCAAAACATTGTGGGAAGTATCGCCACCTGAAGATTTGCCACTTTTTGAGACTACATATCGCGCGGCTTTGGCAGGAAAAGAGAATAATTTTGAATATAAATACGGCGATCACGTTTATTCAACAACAATTGCTCCCGTCAAAAACGACCGGGAAGAAATTTTCGCAGGCATGGTCGTTACTCAAGATATTACCGAAAAGAAACAGGCAGAAATAGCGCTGGAAGAAATCAAAAATCAGCTAGAAATTAAATATAAAAAGCGCACTGAAGACTTGAAAACAGCCAACAATCTATTGCAGGAAGAAATTCTCTCTCGCTGGCGCGTCGAAGAAGCTCTGCGGCAAAGCCAGGAACAGCTAGAATTGTTTTTCTCTCAATCTTTAGATGGCTTTTTCTTTATGATGCTGGACGAACCCGTGCACTGGGACGATACAGTTGACAAAGAAAAAGTTTTGGATTACGTATTTACTCACGGGCGGGTAACGAAGGCAAATCATGCTTTGATAGCTCAATACGAAACTACTCGGGAAGAGTTGATTGGCAAAACAATTAACTTTTTTTTGTCCCACAACTTGCCAAAGAGCAGAGAGATATTCAGGCAATTTTTTGATGCTGGCAGAGTTCACATCGAAAATGACAATCGCAAGTTTGACGGGGAGAGAATTTGGGTAGAAGGCGACTATATTTGCATTTACGATTCTCTCGAAAGAATCTTGGGGTATTTTGGCGTACAGCGTGATATTAGCGATGCGGTGGTTGCAGCTAGACAACGCAAACAAGCTGAAGCAGCACTGAAAGAAAGTGAAGAAAGATTCCGACAGCTAGCCGAAAACATTGAAAGCGTGTTTTGGATGGTAGGCATTCAACCGCAGGAAATTATTTATATTAGTCCGGGTTACGAAAAAATTTGGGGCAGAAGCTGTGCTGAATTGTATGCTGGCGGACACTTTTTAGCGGATTCCCTCCATCCAGAAGATCGCTCTCGCGTTGTTGTTAAATTCGCTAAAAAAATTGTAGCTGAAGATGAGACGGAATATCGAATTGTTAGACCGGATGGTGAAATTCGCTGGATTCGCGATCGGGCTTTTCCGATTACCAATCAAGCTGGTCAAGTTTACCGCGTTGTTGGCATTGCCGAAGATATTAGCGAAAGCAAACAGGTAGAAAAAGCGTTCCGTGAAAGTGAAGGACGCTTCCGCCAGCTAGCAGAAAATATCCAAGATTCCTTTTGGTTAGTTTCTGCTGAGTTGACCGATTTGTTGTATGTAAGTCCAGCTTACGAACAAATCTGGGGGCGCAGCCGCGAAGCATTGTATGCAGATCCGATAAAATTGATGAATTGTGTGCATCCAGAAGATAAACATTTGTTGGACGAGGCAATGGGGCGAGTGTTGCAGGGCGAGTCCAGCAGTACCGAATATCGGATTTTTTTGCCAGATGGCACTATTCGCTGGGTTTGCGATCGAGCTTTTCCTATTTACGACGAATCGGGCAATATTTACCGCATCGCTGGTATTTGTGAAGATATTAGCGATCGCAAATTGACTTCTGCCCGGATCCAAGCAGCACTCCACGAAAAAGAAGTATTGCTGAAAGAAATTCACCACCGAGTCAAAAATAATATGCAGGTAGTTTCCAGCCTGCTGCAATTACAAGCTCAATACATTGAAGACGAACCGACGCTAGCTTTATTTGAAGAAAGTCAGACCCGCATCCATTCAATGGCTTTGATTCACGAGCAACTTTATCAATCCGACAATCTCGATCGGATCGATCTCCCGCCCTACGTTGAAAATTTGCTTGCCAATTTGTATCAATCTTTTGGTTACGGCAATACATCCATCCAATTCAATGTCAACGTTGACCCAATTTCTTTAAATATAGAAACAGCAATTCCTTGCGGTTTGATTATTAACGAACTGGTTTCTAACTCGTTGAAATACGCCTTTACCGAAAGTTTGGCAGGTGAAATTAATATTAATTTTCATCGTGACACAACTTCTCAGCAATTTCACTTAAGTATTCAAGACAACGGCAGAGGATTCCCTGCAGGTTTTAACATAGAACATACCGAAACTTTAGGATTGCGATTAGTGCGGATGTTGACCAACCAATTAGATGGAACTCTTGTGATTGACAGTAAGTGCGGAACTTGTTACGATATTAGTTTCACTGAGTTGTCTTATCGACGGCGCATTTAAAAAATAATATGAACGCTATAAAGATTTTGGTGGTCGAAGACGAAGTGATTGTCGCCGAAGACATAGCAGGCAGGTTGAAAAAACTGGGTTATATAGTAACAGCCACGGTTGTTTCAGGGGAAGAAGCACTGGAAAAAGTTGCAGAAGAACGGCCAGACTTAGTGCTGATGGATATCGTGCTTAAAGGTAACATGGATGGTATAACAACAGCCGAACAAATCAGAACCAAGGTAGATGTACCAACAGTATTTTTAACCGCTTATGCCGACGAGAAAACGCTGCAAAGAGCGAAACTTACAAACCCATTTGGTTATATTATCAAACCATTTCAACAACATGATTTACGGGTGGCGATCGAGATTGCCCTGCACAGACACGAAATCGAAGCTAAGATGCGAGAATCTCTTAAAGCTTCGGAAGCAACGAGAGAGTGGGTGGAAGAAAAGTCGTACCGCCAAAACCAGTATATTTCAATGGCTGCTCACGAATTGCGGAATCCGCTCAACGCAATTTTAATATCTGCAGAACTCCTACAGCTCGATCGCGATCGTAGCAATGATGAAGCCCAAGTCAGAACCCTGCGACTGGTGAATTCAGCTACAAAAAAAATGAACCAGCTAATCGACGATATGCTGTTCATGGGCCGAGCAGAATCAGGTAAACTCAAATCCCATCCATTACCGATAAATTTAGTCGAATTTTGTCAAGATTTGCTGGATCAACTGCAGTTAGGAAATGAAGCCAAGCACAAACTAAAATTCATCCCGTCTGACGTTACCAGCGCGATTTTAGATCAACAATTGTTGCACTGTATTATTTCTAACTTAATTGTCAACGCCATCAAATATTCCCCCAGCGGCGGTCAAGTCAGCTTGGAATTGCAATACAGTCAAGCAGGAGATGGAGACAAAGAACCTATCTTTTGTTTTTCTCGCGAGTGTTTATTTCCCAATACTCAATGTACAAATATTAACTATCCCTTACTAATTATCCGCATCCGAGACGAAGGTATCGGCATCCCAGAAACCGAAGTAGAAAAAATATTTGAAATGTTCTACCGCTGCAAAAATACTGGAAAGATTAAAGGTAACGGTTTGGGATTAACCATTGTCAAAAAAGCTGTGGATTTGCAAGGAGGGGCGATCGCCTGCGAAAGCAAAATCGGCGTTGGTACTAACTTTACAGTCGTGCTTCCCTATGTAGCTCTTTCCTCAAAAAATCATAGATAAGACTTATTTAATCATCAAAATGTTGCAAAATCCACTCAACCGCCACTGCTAAATTGGCTGCAATAAAATCCGGTTTAGTATGGTGCTGATACTCGCCGCTCAACACGCTTTCGCCGTAACCAGTCTGCACTAAAATACCAGTACAACCGGCATTGTGAGCCATATCCACATCAGTCGCTTTATCTCCCACCATAAAACTGTTCTGTAAATCCAAATTGTGTTCCCAAGCGGCGGCTACCAACATCCCTGTATTCGGTTTTCGCCAAGTAGTATATCGTGTAAATTCCGAGTTTATTCCACCTTCTGCTTCGCTCAAATAAGGGCAGTAATAAATAGCATCTAAGCTCGCTCCAGCTTCATTTTTTAATAGTTGACAAAGGCGTTTGTGCAAAGCTTCAACGTGGCTGACTGGATAATAACCTCTGGCGGGGCCAGATTGATTGGAAACCAGACAGCAAAATATTTTGTGGTCATTTAAACGGCGTACAGCTTTAGCTATTCCTGGGATTAAATGCAAATCTTCTACTTGGTGAATGTAGCCCGCTTCGATGTTGAGAACGCCATCTCTGTCCAGAAATACTGCTCGTTTCATGGTTGTATTGTTGCTTGAAAATAGGGTTTAGGGTGAGGATGTGGCAGTGTTTGTTGGGTTAACTTAAGCCTAAAAACCTTTGTATAGCAATCCTAAATGATTTTCTAGACCTAGAGCAATCCTAATTGATTTTCTCCGTGTAACTATATTTATGTATTTTGGGGAAATCAAATTTTTGCCCCTTAGTAAAAAATTCAAACAAAAATTTCACAATCTTAAAAGACCTACATAAATACCAATACTTTCTTAAAAAGTTTTTAGCTTGTAACCAAATATCTTCAACGGGATTTTGTTGGGGAGCATTTGGAGCAAATAAAATACAAGTAATTGACCACTCATCAGGCTCTTTGCCACCATTTACTTCTAATAAAAAATCTCTAAATTCGCCATATTTATGATAACTGGCTCCATCCCAAATCAAGATAATCTTGCGATTCTTATATTTATCGTGTAAGTATTTTATAAATTCAACTGTTGATTTTCCATCCCCAGATGGATGACTCTGAACATGGAATTCTTTGCTTTGATAATTGAGTGCGCCAAAATAAGTTTGTCTATCTTTTTCATTGGTAATTGGGACTTCAATTCTGATTTTTGATTGACCCCAAACGTAACCCGTTAGATCGCCATGAAGTAGATGACATTCATCTATAAATAATACTATTATTTGCCCGGATTCTATGCCCGCCTTGTTTTTGAATAAAATATTGTTAATTTCTTCCGTCTTTTTTTTTACCAGTTCGACCTCATATTTCGGATTGATTTTTTGAGTTTTTTTCCAACTAATTTTCGCCCGATCGAAAAGTTCATAGTAACTCTGTTTTGATTTATAGATCACACCAAACTCTCGCTCTACATAAGTAACCAGCTCATCTAAATTCCAATATTCTTTATTCTTTAGCCAATCAATTACTTCAGTCTTTTGTAGAGCTGTTAAATACCCTTTTGACCCTTTATGCCCTAGCTTGATTCCTTCGATGCCTTTGGTTTGAAATTGTTTTTTCCAATGACCCACAAAAAAATCACTTACACCGAGAATTTTGCTAATCTCATGGTAGAACTTGCCTTCGACAGCCATCCTTACAGCTATTGCTCGTTTAAGTTCTCTTGCATCGATATCACTTTTAATGAAAGATTCTAATTGAGTTATTTCCTTTTCCATATTTTGGAGGGGCCGTTTTAAGTTATTCATTTTTTTATTGTCACAATCAAGTATTGCATATAATTGTATCATAGTCTTGATAATGATTTAGGATTGCTATATCTATCGTTTATAGTCGAGTCTAGATCACCCTAAATCCCCCTAAAGAAGGGGGACTTTGAGTGTTCCAGTCCTCCTCTTTTTCCGCTTGGGACTTTGACTACTCTTGTCCCCCCCTTATTAAGGGGGGTTAGGGGGGATCGGGAAGACTGGACAAGGAAGACTATAGGCTGGCACAGCGAAAATCTAGGTACGATCGTCATTCTAAAAGAGATTGTTTTCCCAGCCATTCACGGAAACTATCATGATACAAACTATAGCAAATTTCTCCTCCATTTTCTTGTTTATTTAAGAACTCGATCCAATTATCTAACGCTTTTTCAACATCGTATTCATCCTGATCAATTATATTGCCGATCGCACTTACAGACAAACCTGTTGTGGATTGTACCAAAACATTGAGCACAGACAACTCGATCGCCGATAAAGCATCACCTCTCATCTGTCGCCAGTGGTTTTGATAATACGCTGCTAAACCGGGAGGAAGTTCAGGGACAAGTGAGGACTCTCCCAGATTAGCATCAGGGCGTAAATTCTCGGTAATGGCAGGTAACATCTGACTCAGATACATGAAATTGTTTTCGCCCAGAGTTGCGAGTTGTTGGCCGAATTCGGGTTGAGTTAAATCCGGTGCAGTCGATCGGTATTGCTGAATGTAGTTCAGGGCATCTTCCCGATTTTGGGCGGGATAATCTCTTAAATCGAGTGTTTTAGAGGGTGCTTCAATTAACAAACCGGATTTCTCTCTCAAAAACGGGCGGCGGGCGAGGATAAAATAAGTACGATCGCCCAAATATCTCGGCAGATAAAACAGATTTGTGCTGGGAGGCTGACTCGTGCGGGCGATCGCGTCTACGGAATCAATGACTATTATTAATTTTTGGTTATCAGTTAATTTATCGCTAATTTGCTGAAGCAACAAAGACAGAAACCAACTCCCATCATCGGATTCAAGATTTTGAATTTGCGATTTGAGCTTGACAATTTCCGATGTTTCCCCATTGGCGGCAAGGTATTTGTCAATCAGTTGAGTGCAGACTGAAGCGAAAAAATCTTCAGCTCGATTTTTGCCTTCAACTCCAGCGTTGTAATAGATACTGCGAGGATGGGCGGTGACATATTGGGCGAGGATGGAACTTTTGCCGCAGCCGGGAGTGCCGACCATTGTGAAATAACCGCGGCTGTGGGAGTCCAGAAAGTTGGAAATGGCCGAAAAAACAAACTTGCGGCCTGCAAAATTCTCGGTTTTCGATCGCAGGAGTTGCTGAAATTCTTTTGGGTAAGCAGCGGTAGAGATGGGAGTTGCCAGAGGTGAGGAATTCATGTTAGTTCCTCCACCCCTTCTAGCCGCAGGAAATATACGCGGCCGAATGCGTCGCCTGCCACAATTGTGACTCCATCGGGTGCAATGGCGCAAGAGGCGATCGAACTTTCACCAGTGAAACTGGCAATGACACTTCCACTCCACAAATCCCAGACTTTGATAGTGTTGTCTAGTGAACCAGAAATCCCCCGCTTGCCATCGGGGGTGACGGCTACTGCATTGACCAAACTGGTGTGACCATTGAGAGTAAACAGTTCTTTTCCAGTTGTTAAAT
>NZ_JAUBPN010000022.1:9115-9804 GCF_036700745.1 Microcoleus sp. S36a_B3
CCCAGACCTTGAGGGTGTTGTCCGATGAACCAGAAATCGCCCGCTTGCCATCGGGGGTGACGGCTACTGCATTGACCGAGCCGCTGTGACCATTGAGAGTAAACAGTTCTTTTCCAGTTGTTAAATCCCAGACCTTGAGGGTGTTGTCCGATGAACCAGAAATCGCCCGCTTGCCATCGGGGGTGACGGCTACTGCATTGACCAAACTGGTGTGACCATTGAGAGTAAACTGTTCTTTTCCAGTTGTTAAATCCCAGACTTTGAGAGTTTTGTCCCACGAACCAGAAATCGCCCATTTGCCATCAGCAGTGACAGCTACTGCATTGACCGAAGAGCTGTGACCATTGAGAGTAAACAGTTCTTTTCCAGTTGTTAAATCCCAGATTTTGAGGGTGTTGTCATATGAACGAGAAATTGCCCGCTTGCCATCGGGGGTAACGGCTACTCCATATACCAAACTGGTGTGACCATTGAGAGTAAACTGTTCCTTTCCAGTTGTTAAATCCCAGACTTTGAGCGTTTTATCCGATGAAGCAGAAATCGCACGCTTGCCATCGGGGGTGACGGCTACTGCATTGACCAAACTGGTGTGACCATTGAGAGTAAACTGTTCCTTTCCAGTTGTTAAATCCCAGACTTTGAGCGTTTTGTCAATTGAACCAGAAATCGCCCGCTTGCCATCGGGGGTG
>NZ_JAUBPN010000022.1:9904-92220 GCF_036700745.1 Microcoleus sp. S36a_B3
ACGGCTACTGCATATACCCAACTGGTGTGACCATTGAGAGTAAACTGTTCCTTTCCAGTTGTTAAATCCCAGACTTTCAGGGTTTTATTATATGAACCAGAAATCGCCCGCTTGCCATCGGGGGTGACGGCTACTGCATATACCCAACTGGTGTGACCATTGAGAGTAAACTGTTCCTTTCCAGTTGTTAAATCCCAGACTTTGAGGGTTTTATTATATGAACCAGAAATCGCCCGCTTGCCATCGGGGGTGACGGCTACTGCATTGACCGAGCCTATGTGACCATTGAGAGTAAACTGTTCCTTTCCAGTTGTTAAATCCCAGATTTTGAGGGTTTTATCATATGAACCAGAAATCCCCCGCTTGCCATCGGGGGTGACGGCTACTGCATTGACCGAGCCGCTGTGACCATTGAGAGTAAACTGTTCCTTTCCAGTTGTTAAATCCCAGACTTTGAGGGTGTTGTCCGATGAACCAGAAATTGCCTGCTTGCCATCGGGGGTGACGGCTACTGCATTGACCGAGCCGCTGTGACCATTGAGAGTAAACTGTTCTTTTCCAGTTGTTAAATCCCAGACTTTGAGGGTGTTGTCTCCTGAACCAGAAATTGCCTGCTTGCCATCAGCAATGACAGCGACTGCATTTACCGAGTTGCTGTGACCTTCAATGGTGCGTAGCAATCCCCTGCGAGGGGGAGTTAAACAGGGTGTCAAAGGACGCAACCAAGCTGCTGCTTTCCACTGCTTTGCTACCTCCAGCATTGCCTGAATCGGAGGCATTTCAAAGTACAGTAAGCGACCTAACAATTGCCCTGCCAGTTGCGTCCGATCTCGAACCCAAATATGTGCCGACAACCTCAGTGTCCTTTGAATCAAGTTCAGGGATTTCGCTTTTTCTGAGTTGTATTCTGGGTGACTTAATGATTCTGAAGCGTCAACCAAATCGAAATCATCAATCAGTGCCTGCCCCCCAAACTCAGGATGCTGAATCTTTGCTATCAGAAAGTTAAAATCAGTCAGTTTTTGATAATACTTTTCTAAATTCCCTGACTTAACATGATTGGGCAGTAAGCTGCCCAGATAAGCACGTTGATAGAAAAGTGGTTTGGCCGCTAACTTGTCAGCAAATTTTTCCATATCACGCCATCCCCTCTTCTAAATACTCAGTAATCCGTTGATTTACTTCCTTAAACATCTTCCGCTTTGAATCCATCTCCCGTTTGCTTTTCAGAAAGTCAAGGAAACTAGCATGATAAATGGTGTAGCAGATTTCTCCCTCTACATTCTGCTTTTTCAAATACTCAACCCACTTATATTCTAAAACCTTTCCCACGTCACATTCATCCACCTTTGTAATTCCAGCAATCATCTCGCAGGGAATCGGCGTGCCAATCTCTAGTAAAATATACAAGACATTCTCCATCAATTGCCCTGGCTCAGCTTCCATCTCCATTCCCACCCAATGGCTTTGATAATACTCTTGCAGCCCGTCTGGCAATTCCTTTAAACTCAAGTCATTGTAATCGCCCTTAGCAATTGCTGGCAAAACATACCGCAAATACATAAAATTGTTTTCGCTTTTGCTTGCCACTTGCTCGACAAAAGTTGTATCGGCAATGTTGCGGGTTTGAATCCAGTTGTTCAACCCATTTTTGTCTGAATCGGTCTTGATAACAAACCGAATATATTCTTTGATATCATCCTGATTATCATTGACATACTCTTCGTCTCTTAAATCTAACTCTTCTTCGGGAACATCTACTAACAACCGCTTTTTATCGAGGCTATAGGGTCGCCTAGTCAGCAAAAAATATACGTTATTGGGCAGATTTTTCGGTAAATGTAAAAGATTACCTCCCGGTTCTTGTTCGACTTCATCCAGTGCATCAATTGCAATTACCAAACGATCGCCCGCCGTGAGTTTTCCCGCCACCTGTGCCAGTAAAGTTGGTAAATCGGCGTCTTCTGAATTTTGCAATTGATAGCGGTCAATTAATTGCCGACGAATGCTCTTCAAAAACAATTCTGGTCGGTTGCGACGTTCGACGAGAATATTGAAATAGCAGGGAGATTTATGTTCCCAGACGTATTTGGCTGCGATCGAGCTTTTGCCCATTCCTGCATCCCCGACGATCGTAAAATAACCGTGAGGATTTTCGGTGATGAATTGCTGAAACGTATCAAAAACAAATTGGCGGCCGCAAAACCTGCGAATTTTTTCTTCTATTAACGATCTAAATTCTTCAGGATAGGGAGCAACTACTGGTTGTGATGGTTGAGAATACTTCTGTATTAATCTACTCCGCAGAATCCTCAACTTACCTGCACCTGCGTGGTGATCGAGTTCAGGAAAACTGGCTGAAAACCTACTGTAAATCTCTCCCATTCGCTGTTTTACAGTAGCTTCTGATATGCTGAATTTTAATGAAAGCTGTGTCTGATTTTGGGGTTCTCTTTCAGGAGAGATGAGTGCTGCTAGTAATGTTTCGGTTTGTTCCATCGATAATCCATGTCTCCCAGATTCGCCACTCAGGAATGTTTGCCAATCCATCTAGGTTAACCCCTTATTCAACTTTATTACAACTTACGCATCATGCACTTAAATCATCCTGAGCCTTGCCAAGGATCTCTGAGACGGCTGGGATGCTTCGCAGTCCTGAGCCTTGTGAAGGATAAGGACTCTGCATGACAGTAGTTTAATTATACCTTGAGTATACTTTGATTATACCGACCTCTAATAGACCTAAGTTTATACCTCTGGTCAACTTCACTCAATTAAATTGATGCCATGATTTTATCAAGACACAAAAACAAGTTTTGATAAACAAGAGAGGTCAGTCAAATGAATTTTAACTTGTTCGGCAACTCGCACTCTGACATCGATGAAATTCCATCAAGTGGAATAGGTATAAAACTTATGGGCAAAATTGCCGATGAGCTAAGTTATACCCGCACCTTTGACGGTCGAAACTGTTTGTTAATTATCAAATATTTTCAGCCAGTACCACCCCAACCTAGCACTCAAGCTGGTTATTTTAAGCGGGCGATCGATGTTTTGAACAGCTTTAACTGGCTTCAAGAGCAACTCACTCCTCAGTCCGCTCGAAATTCTTCTAATCAACCACTCCAAAAAATAAGCCTGCAACTAAAGTCGGATATCAAGGGTGTAACTCAAGTTTTATGGTGGATTGAGCAGTTTTTTTTAGAGAATCTACAAACAATTCCCGAAGCAGTTTTGCAACAGTGCAAACTTGCAGCGATTGAAGGGTTTACCAATGCTGTTCGCCACGCACACAAAACTCTACCCTCAGAAACTCCGATTGAGCTTGCGATCGCAGTTTTTGCCGATCGCCTAGAAATCAAAATTTGGGATTGGGGACAGTTGTTTGACCTGAAAGCGAAGTTAAAAGAAGAATTGCCCGAAAAAAATCTGTTTAGCTGGAACGAGCTGGGCTTTACGTTTTACTAAATTTCATTAACAAAAGAAAGAGATATTTTTGTTATGGTTGTTGATACTACCCCCAAAATTCTGGTTGTGGATGATGACCCAGCCATCCGCAATCTAGTTCATCGCTTTTTAAATCAGAAATATCACGTAAATTCGGCAGCAGATGGCGATAGTGCTTTAGAATTGTTTGAGGAATTCAAACCAGTGCTAGTAGTTCTTGATTGGAATTTGCCAGATACTACAGGCTATCACCTCTGCCAGGAAATGCAGCGCCGTACTAATGTTTTTGTGGTAATGCTAAGCAGCCGCACCGATGAAGCCGATCGACTGAAAGTGCTATCTGCTGGTGCTGATGACTATATCTGCAAACCATTTGGTCTGGCGGAGTTAGCAATTCGTATCGAAGTTGTGTTGAGACGCATGAGGCTTGTCACTCCATCACGTATCGTATTCGATCAATTCGCGATCGATTCAGAGCGCCGGGAAGCAACACTCAACGATCGCACGATCAAGTTAACAACCTTGGAATTTAATATTTTGTATTTTTTGGCAAGTCATTCCGGTCAATCTTGGAGTCGCCAACAGTTAATCCAAAAAATCTGGGGGTGGAACTGCAACGACACAGAAGAAGGCAAACTTGTTAGCGTACATATCGCTCAGATTCGCAAGAAAATGATTCAAGTTGATCCTACTGGATCGCAGTTTATTAAAACTATTCGGGGTTACGGTTACAGGTTTGAGCCGCCCCAGCACACGGCAATAAAAATTTGCTAAGGAGGACACAGTAATGCCGTTCCCCTACCCCAAAATGATCGTAGCTTGCGGGGCGGAACGCCATCGCACTCCACGATAAATTCAACCATCCTCGGATTAATTGTAGGGACACGGCAATGCCGTTTCCCTACCGAAGATATCCTAGTTTTTAGCCGCCCCAAACCTTCTTCAAAACATCTTGAGGAGAGATGTCCGCCATTTTGCCAGTAGGAGATTTAATCCCCAAAAATCGATCGCTCTTTGGCAACAATTTCGCCGGTTCAGTCGGGCCAAACAAAGCTATTGTATAAGTTTGAACCGCCACAGCTAAGTGCATCGGCGCACTGTCAGTACATATCATCAAATTAGCAGCAGCAATGGTAGCAGCCAACTTGCCGACATCATCCGGCGAGATAACTTTTACATTCGGACATAACTCGACTAACTTTGTCACGAAGTCTGCATCTTCGGGGCCTTTCACAACAACAACAGGCAAATTAGGCTGCCGCTGCTGACAATCTTCAATTATTTGCTTCCATTTGTCTGTAGGGTAAATTTTGTCAATACCTTTAGACACAGCTAATTGACTCGAACCGCCGTGAATTAGAATGTAGCCGCTTTCTTTTACCCCCAACCGCTGCTGTTCGGCTTCCGCCCACTGAATATCCTGTTTTGGTACATTAATTGCCAGGGGCGGACAAGGATTTTTAATGTTGAATCCTTGCAGCAAATCGTGATACATTGAGGCAGCGTACTGGTCAGTTTTTAGAGGTACGGCATCGGTGAGAAATCGAGCGCCGTTAGTTCCAGAATAGCCAACTCTCTGCGGAATGCCGGTCAGCCACAGCAGCAGCCCTACAGTCCACCGCTGGCCGAGGGAAACAACTGCTTCGTATTCGCGATCGCGAATTACGCCCAGTAAATTGCCCAAATCTGCCATAGCGTTGCGGTCTTTGAAATTGTACGTCAAGACTTCTTTGACGGATTTGCAGACTCGGTAAGCACCCTTTGCCCTCGGTTCCACGATGACATCAATTTGCGCGTCGGGATAAGACTGCTTGAGGTCATCAAGGGTGGGGAAAAATAAAATTTGGTCGCCAATCCCGCCAGGGACAAGTGCTAGTATTCGCATCATAAACGATCGGGCTATTATCTATCTAGGTAGCTCTCAGCGATCGGTCTTCAGCTATCAGCTTATAGTATTTCTAGACTTTAAAAGCTACTGGCTGACAGCTAAACAACTGACCCAAAAGTACAGGACGCTCTTAATATATACCTAGTTGGGTGAAGAAGGGTTACTTAATGCACTTATTAATTCCTGCAGCAGGTTCGGGGCGACGGATGGGGAGTCAGCGGAATAAACTGCTGCTGAATTTGCTCTCTAAACCTTTGCTGAGTTGGACTTTGGCTGCTGCTGAAGCTTCGCAGCAGATTAGTTGGATCGGCATCATGGGACAGCCTGACGATTTTCCAGATTTTAAGGCAATTCTGGCCGACTTAGCTTTGATCAAGCCTGTGGAACTGATTCTAGGAGGGGCTACCAGGCAAGAGTCAGTTTACAACGGTTTGCAGGCTTTGCCACCAAATGCCGATCGAGTGTTGATTCACGACGGCGCTAGGTGTTTGGCAACTCCTGAATTGTTCGATCGATCTGCCGAGGCTCTGTTGGGCTGTCCGGGCTTGATTGTCGCCGTCCCGGTCAAGGATACCATTAAGGTGGTGGACGAGTCTAGGATTGTGCGAGACACGCCGGACAGAAGCAATTTGTGGGCGGCCCAGACTCCCCAAGGATTTGAAGTGAAATTATTAAAGCAGTGTCACGAACAAGGGCGACAAAAGGGTTGGGAAGTTACAGACGATGCAGCTTTGTTTGAAAAATGCGGTTTAGCCGTGCGAATTGTTGAGGGAGAAGAGACAAATTTGAAGGTGACAACGCCCGTTGATTTGAGCGTAGCAGAATTCATTTTGCGCCAAAGATTCGGATAAATTATCTTCAACAAACTTCCGGTACGGGTTTGCTCAAAAAAGAAGCGGTTCAAACTGCCGCTTCTTCTTCTTTCATAAACCTATTTTTTTCGCTTTTTGCACCCAAAAACGGAGACCGTGCCACCTACTACCGTGGAAAAATTTAAATTTTATACCCCAGTTCAAGCTCCGGTGATTCACCCAGCAGCAAGTAAATTTCAAATCGAAAAATGGAAAATCTCAAATCGACTGACACTTTTTGGGGAGGAATAATTCGTTTTTTTTGCTAGTTATTTTTGACGGCGCGAGGGAGTTTGTTGTTTGTTGGGGAGCATCTGTGTTTTGTAAAAAGCATTTTTTTTATGGAGCACTATATAAATGTATTGGGAGCATCTGTGTTTTGCAAAAAGCATTTTTTTTGTGATAGTGCTGTCCCCGAAGAGCGAGTTGTACAATACGCGAGCGGAACACGCTCAAAGGCAAAACACAGATGCCCCCATGCAAAACACAGATTCTCCCCATTTGTTCAATCAGATTTGTAGTGATTTTTTTCATTTCCTAGATGCTTGACATTCTACTTATTTTAAGGGGTTGAATCAGCCCTGCCTAATTTGGGGGCCTAAAAACGAAATCAGGATGAGAGCGAACAGCGCTTGACCTAAATTTGCCCGTTCATGACACAAAGCCAGCGGGTTTTTTTGCGCCAAGTAACCAAACTCTAGACTATTTCTAGATGAGTTTGCTTGTATGGCGGTAGCAACTAAGCGACACTGTAAGTAGCAAGTCAGTCCCTGTAAGGTCTGAAGGCATCTAAAAACGGTGTTTTGCTAGACCGTTCCTAGAGAGTGCCTGCTAAATGGCTGAAAGTATTGATAGTCGGTTAGGTTTTCGATGAGTTTTTAAATGTTAAGTTTTTTGTAAAGGAGATATCAACTCTGAGCGATCCAGCACTTTCGGGCAACTTAGGTGTTTCACCTACAGCTTTGCTTCCTCAACTGTCGATCGGTATTTTTGTCCGCTCACAGGAACTCGCAGGCTCGGCGATCGAGCTTTTGAGGGGCGATCGCTATGCTTTAACCCACATCAAGTCGGCGGTGGAGTTTTTGGGATTCCTGAAGCACAGTTATCACCTCGATTGTTTGGTTGTTGAGGTAGATGGAGATCGGCGCGAACTTCTCAGCAAGCTGCAAGAACGATCGCTCTTATTGCCTGCTGTGATTTTTTCGCCCCAGCCGGGGAAGGATGAAATACCCGAAGCACCACTTTCAGATAGTTTTGAGACGCAGCCCAGTAACGCCGACAAGAGTCAAGATCAAAGTTGTACTTTTTTTTACCACCCTGCGGAGGTGCAACTGCCGATCGCCCGATCGAGCGAAATAACTGCAGCTATCGATCGGGCGATCGGGCAATTTCTCAAACTTTCAACTTTAGTTCCTCTCAACGATCGATCCGCAAAAGTCGATCCGACAACCCTATTGACTGCTCAAAGTTTGCTAAGCCGGCAGCAGCGGCGACTTGCGGAAAAATTACGGGAGCGATTAGGATACTTAGGTGTGTATTATAAAAGAAATTCCCAGATTTTTTTGCGAAATCTGTCTGAGTCAGACAAGCAAAAGTTCTTGGAGCAACTCAAGTCAAGTTATCGCGACATCGTTTTGCATTATTTTTCTGAAGATACTGCAGTCAACAATCAAATAGATGAATTTGTCAATTTGGCTTTTTTTGCAGACGTTCCCGTGACTCAACTTGTAGAAATTCATATGGAGTTGATGGAGGAGTTTGCTAAACAGCTAAAATTAGAAGGACGCAGCGAGGAAATATTGCTCGATTACCGCTTGACTCTGATTGACGCGATCGCTCATCTGTGCGAAATGTACAGGCGATCGATTCCCAAAGAGACATCTAAACCTAGAGAGTAGAAGGAAGAAAGCAGAAGCTAAAATTTACCAAAACAGAAAGGAGAAGACGTTCGATCGGGCGATCGGAAAGCAGCAATTATTATAAAATAACAAAGAACAGCAGACTTAACACAAATAACCACTACAACTAACATCTGACAACTCATACTCAACATCTATAAAAGTTCATGAGTCCTCTCAAAAAAACCTACGTTCTCAAGCTCTATGTTGCTGGAAATACTCCCAACTCAGTGCGAGCTTTGAAAACCCTAAAGGACATCCTAGAACAAGAATTTCAAGGAGTATACGCCCTGAAAGTCATAGACGTTCTCAAAAATCCTCAACTCGCAGAAGAGGACAAAATTTTGGCAACCCCGACTCTGGCGAAAATCCTGCCGCCCCCGGTGCGAAAAATTATTGGCGATTTGTCCGATCGCGAGAAAGTTCTGATAGGATTAGATTTGCTCTATGAAGAACTCCGCGAAGAAGACCTGAATTCATAAGACGAGCGGGTGACAGTCATTAGTCAGCAGTGATTAGTTATTAGTTATGGGAGCATCTCATTTTTGTAAAAAGCATTTTTTTGTTATAGAACTGTCCCCGTTCGCGCGGGTTATATAAGCCAGTGCGAACGCGGACACCACTATAAAAGTTAATGATTCACAACTAAAGAATACTGAGAGTTCACAAAAATCGATATGAATGAAATTATTCAAACAGTACAACCAGAAAAAAATGCAACTGCAGGAGTTGAAAAAATTCGCACGATGATTGAAGGTTTTGACGACATCAGTCACGGCGGAATGCCAGTCGGCAGAACCACCCTAGTCAGCGGCACATCAGGAACAGGAAAAACTTTATTCGCCGTACAATTTATCTATAACGGAATCACCCATTTTGACGAACCGGGAGTCCTCGTAACTTTTGAAGAATCACCGACAGATATTATTAAAAATGCGTGCAGTTTCGGTTGGGATCTGGCAAAATTAATCGATGAAGGCAAGCTATTTATTTTGGACGCTTCCCCCGATCCAGAAGGTCAGGATATCGTGGGAAATTTTGATTTATCAGCCTTAATCGAACGGATTCAATACGCCATTCGCAAGTACAAAGCCAAGCGCGTTTCTATAGATTCAGTGACAGCAGTATTTCAGCAGTACGACGCTGCATCGGTAGTGCGCCGAGAAATTTTTCGCTTAGTTGCGCGCCTCAAACAAGTAGGCGCAACTACAGTTATGACTACCGAAAGGCTGGAAGAATACGGCCCAGTGGCGCGGTTTGGAGTGGAAGAATTTGTATCGGATAATGTAGTAATTGTTCGCAACGTTTTAGAAGGGGAACGCCGCCGCCGCACAATGGAAATTTTGAAGTTGCGCGGTACAACTCACATGAAAGGCGAATATCCTTTTACTATGACTAATGACGGCATTAATATTTTCCCATTGGGAGCGATGCGATTAACTCAAAAGTCTTCTAACGTGCGGGTTTCTTCCGGCGATAAAACTCTCGACGAGATGTGCGGCGGCGGTTTCTTTAAAGACTCGATTATTTTAGCTACGGGTGCAACGGGAACCGGCAAAACCTTGTTGGTAAGCAAATTCTTGCAAAATGCTTGCATGAACGGCAATCGGGCGCTGCTTTTTGCCTATGAAGAATCGCGGGCTCAGTTGTTCCGCAATGCTTATTCTTGGGGCATTGATTTTGAAGAAATGGAACAGAAAGGACTGCTAAAACTGCTGTG
The DNA here is from genome assembly GCF_036700745.1 of Microcoleus sp. S36a_B3. Classification (NCBI taxonomy): domain Bacteria; kingdom Bacillati; phylum Cyanobacteriota; class Cyanophyceae; order Oscillatoriales; family Microcoleaceae; genus Microcoleus; species Microcoleus sp. S36a_B3. The sequence continues at coordinate 19,709 of NZ_JAUBPN010000022.1, forward strand.
TACTTACCCGGAATCTGCGGGTTTGGAAGACCACTTGCAGACGATTAAATCAGAAATTGCGGAATTCAAACCTTCTCGAATTGCTATTGACTCGCTGTCGGCCTTAGCTAGGGGTGTTAGTAATAATGCTTTTAGGCAATTTGTAATCGGAGTAACTGGTTTTGCGAAGCAGGAAGAAATCACTGGCTTTTTTACAAATACCAGCGATCAGTTTATGGGTTCTCATTCGATTACTGACTCCCATATTTCTACGATTACTGACACGATTATCATGCTGCAGTATGTAGAAATTCGCGGGGAAATGTCGCGGGCAATTAATGTGTTTAAGATGCGCGGTTCGTGGCACGACAAAGGGATTCGGGAATATACGATTACTGAACGGGGGCCGCAAATTAAAGATTCGTTCCGTGGCTACGAACGGGTCATCAGCGGTTCTCCGACTCGGATTGCGATTAATGAGAAGAGTGAGTTATCGCGGATTATTCAGGGGGTACAGGGCCCAGATGATGACGATATTTAATAGCAAACAGTCGGTTTTAGGGTGCTCTTAGCAAACACTTTATAACTGTTGTTGAGAAACTCATACCCTGTACGGTCGATTGACAATGACGAAATTGGTTCGTAGTGCGGAATGCGAGTCCGTTCTTGGGTTGCGGACTCCAGGATGTACGCGCGATCCATTTTTGTTAGTCTAATCGATCGGACATCACATTAGAGGTAGCCAAGCAAGTCATATCAATTCCGGTTGCAATCATACATGATGTTAACGGTTAACTGTTAACGGTTAACTGTCAACAGTGAATTTACTATTCCGATGAAGAGAGGATTTGATATCAGAACCGTATTGCTAGACATTCCCCAAACCGCCGATGATACTCACCTCAACCCCCTAATTCTTCGTAATTGGGGAAATAAAAAACCTCAAACCGTTGATTTATCGTGGGTTTGAGGTTTTTAAGTGTAGTAAGCGGGCAGCGGGAATCGAACCCGCATAGTTAGCTTGGAAGGCAACCAGATAATAAGCTATATCACTATACAGGTCAAGGCTTCCAGCTTTAACCGAAAATCGAGCCAAGTATTTTGTATCCAATTTGTATCCAAAATTCGCTATCATATCGTCATCGTAATTGGTACATAGGATGACGAATCCCCCTAGCAGGGCAAAAAAAGGGTCAGTGGTTGTTCAAACTTTTCAAGGTAGGCTGCGATTGCAGTTACCTAGGCAACTGTACGATGGCAGTCGCAAATATATGTCCCTAAACTTAGCGGACACCGCCGAAAACTGGAAACTGGCAGAGGCTAAAGCACAGTTGATTGAATCTGATATCAAGTTTGAGCGGTTTGACCCCACGCTCAAAAAGTACAAGTCACAAACTCACTTGACCGTTGTTGAGACAATCAAGCCTAAGCCAGAACTGACACTGACTCAGTTGTTTGAGAGATATTTGGAGTTCAAGAAGCCCACACTCAAGACAACAACGTTCAATTATATGGTGACGGGCATTCAGAGTTATGTTGACCGTTGCCCTTGCCAGCCTCTGTCGGAGGACTGTGCTTTGCAGGTACGCGCGTGGCTGCTAGAAGATACAACCAACAGCATGACAAAACGGGTTTTAACGCATCTCAATGCAGCGGTTAAGTGGGGGATTAAGTTCAAGATTGTGAGGGGCTTAACTGCTTCCCCGTTTGAGGGGATGTCGGCAGAGTTGCCTAAGCACAAATGGGAAAGTGACCCAGAGCCTAATGCTTTTACAGCTCAAGAGAAAGAGCTGGTGTTGGAGGCTTTTAAGAATCACAGAGGGACTTGGAACGGGAGAGGGGAAACCGGGCAAAAGCTTTGTTTTTACTACCCTATGGTGCAATTCTGGCTGCTGACTGGATGCCGTCCGTCCGAGGCTGTGGGGTTGAGGTGGTGTGACGTTGCTCCTGACTTTTCTCACATTGTGTTTAACGGTAGCGTACAACACCCAAGCGGTAAGGAGACAAGGGTTGACGGCAGTAAAAACAACAAGCGGCGTAAATTCCCTTGCAATCAAGAACTGATTCAGTTGTTGAAAAGTATTAAGCCACTAAACCTGACTGACAAGGATAGATTGGTTTTTCCGTCACCGATTAAGGGCGGGGCGATTAATTACAACAATTTCACTAAGCAGGTATGGCATAAGCTGGTTGACCCGATTACCCAAAGCAGTCGGCAAAGTCAACAGGATTGCAAGACAACTACGCCTTATTCTTGTCGGGATACTTTTATCAGCGAACAGGTTGGTAAAGGCGTACCGAGTGCGGTTGTGGCTAAGTGGTGCGACACGTCGGAGAAAGTGATTAATTCTGTGTATTTAGACGGCAAGATTTTAGAGCATTTACGCCCGCTTTGATGCTGTTAATATGTTGATTCTATGGGCAACTTTTGCGAGACAAAACTTTACAGTCGCACCTGTTGACAAGGGATTGTAAGTCTGCAATCGTGAGTAACTAAGGAAGATTGTTGCGCGGTTGCGCGGTGCTAGTAACACCGAACAAACCACGACTTCCCCAAACCGTTCTATTCCAACGTTTGGAACTAAATTATTATGTCACATTCAACTGATTTCCCTAATGGGCGATCGCAATTTTTAACGCAGCCTGCCAGTCTCCCTAGCCCTGATTTTGTCATTGGTGACAAGGTAAGCGACCACTGGATCGACGAGTTCGAGAAAGAATGTATTGAGTTTGGTGAAGTAGTCGGAGTCTGCTGGCATCCCCGCAAGCAAGTTTGGGCTTATCTTGTCGATTGGACAAGCGGACAGGGCCCAGATTTTTGTTATCCCTGTTTTGACGGGCATCTCGTTATCGGTGGTAACTTGAGACTTGACTCGACCGCACCAACCGCACCAACCGCACCAAACACCGCACCAACCGCACCAAACACCGCACCAACCGCACCAAACACCGCACCATTAGTGCACCAGCCTTTCGGCGTTTCGCACCAACCGCACCACCCTGTTTTAGAGGTTTGAAAAAAGCAGGCCAGGAGCGCGTCGTCGCGTGCTTTTCCCTTTAAACCCGACGAGCAAGTTTCATTTCGTTTCTGGTTCGTGTTGAAACAGGAAAACTCACTCGTGACTCCAGAGGTAAAATAACCACATGGATACAATAACGTTTGCAAAAAGAGTCATGTCATTACTGTGCCGTCCTCAACCGAGCGACACGGTGATTTCATTCTTGCGACGTTATAGAAGGATGACATCCCCCGCTCAGTGGCAGCATTGGCAACAGATCTTTTGCGTTGTGAGAGCACAAATACGTGCGTTGCTAAAAACACCGCTCTACGCGACATCTTTGTCGTGCCTGGTATCAGGTCTTTCACTCGTTCATGTTTTTGTCTACGCCGACGCTGGAGAGCTTGCCCTACCCGTCAAAAAGGAACTCCCGAAAACAAAGATTACTCGCGGCCCGCCTAAGCGGTTTATCCCCATACCAGATATCGAAATAGGTGGCTGTGCCCGCAACGACAGCTTAATCGCACCCGCAATCTAACGCGCGGGGCGGTTCCTCCTATGCTCTAAATTTTCCAAAAAACTAAGTAAACACCAAAAAACCGCTGCTCTTCTATTGGAACCAGGATTGCAACGGCTTTTTGGAATCATTCCCGGCTAGAGGTCGGGCAATAATCATGTCTGCACTCAATGATAGCAGCAATTTTTCCTCATTCCTAGTACCAGCTCCTGTCAACCCAAAACACCTCGCCGAGTGGGTTGAAGGTTCAGCCGTATCAGAAGCGATCGCCCGTCTCAATATCGAATCGCTAACCGCCGAAGAACTCAACGAGCGCGTTCGCCCCAAAGAAGCGATTAAAACTGCGGGATGGTGGTGTCGAGGCGTTCAGTGGCGAAACGGTCAACGCGCTGGGAACTTATTCGGTCAAGCGAAACCAGACAGACCGCACCAACCAAAAGATTCTAAGCCGCGCAAATATCTCACTGCCAGCGGGGCAGAGCCTGATGCAATTTTCCTAGCGATGCCTGATAGAGACTATTGGGCAAAGGTTCACGCTGACACATCCATTCCCCGCCACTGGACAGAGGGAGTTAAAAAAGCCGGGGCTGGGTTGAGTATTGAACTCGCAACCATTGCACTTACGGGTGTTTGGAATTGGGGCAAGGACGGAGAGCTGGCTTACTTAGTGAAGGATTGGGCGCAACCCGGAACCGTTCACTACATAGACTTTGACTCTGACTACGCGGGCAACAAATCTTGCCGTGCAGCCATTCTGAAGTTCGCTTACTTGCTGGCAGAGCACGGCTGTGAGGTACGTATCACGGTTTGGGATACCGAGTTTAAGGGGATGGATGATTTCATCAAAGCTAACGGTGCTGACGCTTTCAAGGAAGCCGTGGCGGACGCGCCAACCTTGGTCAAATGGGAAAAACAGCTCAAAAAAAGCGATCGCAAAAATGACGCTTCTAACCCTAATATTTCTTTAACTCCTCACCCGCGCACACATGGGAATGTAGTATCTTTGTCATCTTCTAGTAGTGGAAGTGACTACATCCCAGACACAGCACCTGTCGGAGAGCAAAACTTTGTACTGAAAGCTGAGGAATCTCTTTATTCGGAAGGCCATTGGGTATCTATCGCGGGACTACTTTATCGATTCACTGGCACTCATTATGAATTGCGCTTAGAGGTGGTAGAGAAGCGACGTATTCGAGACTATCTGAGTAATTACGTTGAGATGGTTCGATCAGTCCCTCGCAAGAAATATGCAAATTCTGCAAGCATTAACCAGGTTTATGACTGGGTAATTGCAGGGTTTGCGGTAGATCCAAACACTATTAATCCTGACGGGTTGAATACCCTTAATGGGGTAATTAAAGTCAATCCTGACGGCTCTTACAAGGTAGAGCCACATGATCCAAAAAACATCTATACCTATGTCGGGTGTAAGTATGACCCCACTATTGACCCGGCAGATTGCGATCGCCTTTTAGAATGTTTGGAGCTATCCCAGCGAGAAATTTTCCTGCGGACGGCTGCTGCTGCACTCAACCTAAAACTGGTGCGATCAAAGTTGACGGGGCGGGGTGTAAAAGGCTTGCTCTGCCACGGTGAAGGCTCCAATGGTAAGGACACTTTACGCGCCGTGCTCGCTGCCGTTTATGGGAATGGAATGACTGGAAAGTCTTTGTCTGACTTCAGAGCCTATGATACTGGCCGCAAGTTTAATCTGTCCGGCCTGCTAGGGGGTGTCTGTAACTGGGCTTCAGAGAACACTGCAAAAGTAGACCTAGATAATATTCAGAGTCTCAAGCAGTTCATTACTGGCGACCCAATCGACATTGAGCCCAAAGGTAAGGACAGTCACGAATACAAGCCGATTGCTACTTTCTTTGCTAATTGCAATAAGTTGCCATCCATCACCGGAGGAACCGAGGCGATCGATGGCCGTTACGGAATTCTGAATTTTGAAAAGACTTACGCCAAAAATGCGATCGCTTCTGAGGGGCAATTAGAAGCTGACCCGCGGTTTAAGGATGACGAAAAGTTCATTTTGGAACAGATTGCACCCGCTATGCTCAACAAGATGTTGGAGCGGTGGCCGCTGCTACTTTCCGAGGGTATCGACTACAAAGCAACCAAGGAAGCGATGCAGAAGGCTCAGGAGGAAAGCCGCCACCTCTGGCAGTTTGTCCGTGACGCTGGCATTGAGGTACAATCTGGCGGCCGCATCTACATTAAGGATTTGTGGGAGCGACTGCAAGAGTGGTACGTAGAAACCGGGACACTAGAAATTGAATCGGGCAATGGCGATCGCAAAGATAAGCTGATTTGGCATGACCTACCCAACAAATACGACACACCTGTAAAAGCCACAAATCAAGTGTTTGCAAGGTTTTCAGAGATTTTTCCCAAAATCCAAAAAGTACGGCATACGGAGGGTGGCAGCCTTGATCCACTTAAAGGGCAATTCTATTTGTCTGGAATTGTGCAAACTTTTGCTTCACTTGCTTCACTCTCCCACAGTGACGGGGATACAGCTTCACTCGCTGCTTCACTCGCTAAATCAAGTGAAGCAGCGAGTGAAGCTACAACCATTACTAGCAAAGGAAGTGAAGCAAGTGAAGCAGTTTTCCCAACTATTTTAGACTTTTGCAATTCTTTCTCTAAACTCTCTGTTTCCGACAAGCAAAAACTGGTAGAACTACTCACCGGCACTCCCTGCTCTGACCCGCTAAAAGCATTCAGAGTTGGAGATAAAGTGGCTGGTAACAATCCAGAGGATATGAGCTACAACTGGCACGGCCGCATCGTTGAAATCCACACGAGCATCAGTTGCAAGGTTGACTGGCAAGAGCGAGAAGGTATGAAAGGCGGACGGATAATCTCAATGCTGTTCTGCAACCTACGGAAAATTTAACCGCTGACTGACAATTGACGGCTAAACCCATCCCCCCTTAACTGGGGGATTTTTGTGTATACAAACTTTGTAGACAAAATGTTGACAGTGTAGACAGTCGCCTGTTATTGTAGACAAATACTGTATACAGGTGTCTACAATGAGTCAAAGTCAAGTCGTATCGTTTAGAGCTTCCGGTCACTTCCTAAACTGGATAGAGGCTCAGAGGTTAGACGGTGAGTCGGTTAATCAAGCTGCACAACGCATTCTCAAGGAAGTGTCAGGCACGTCCACAGCGGTGTCTACACCGTCTACAGCAAGCAACGATTATGTGTCTACACCGTCTACAGATTTGTCTACACGAAACAATGATAGCGTCGTGTCTACAAATACTGTAGACATTGTAGACAAGGCTGTAAGTTCAAAACTTGACCCGGTAATCGAGCGGATGGCCGCCATTGAGGAACGGCTGGGAAAATTGAGAGCCTGAGTGATGGCAACGATGAATCACTCAGGCTTGAATTAAAAGCGGCCAACAAGCAACTTACAGAATGGGACGCAGAACTGAATCAGTTACACGAGCGCAACGGCGATTTGGTTTTGAAGGTGCAGATGTTGGAGCAAGAACTTAAGGAAGCGCAGCGCGATCGGGAAACTAATTTAGCTCCGACCGTCGCGGAGTTGCCAGAGCCGGCAGAGTTGCTTAACCAGTTGAAAGGGCGGCGTAAAAAGTCGAGGGCTGACTTGGCAGATATGGAGGCGGTGTTGGATCTACTGGGGGACAGGGACTGAGTACAGGTCTAAATTGGATACAAAATCATATCCAATTTGTATCCAATTTAGTGTCAACAGGGTGATAGGTGGCTAATTTGTATCCAATTTCTAGTTACCTCAACGCCCTAATGCCTGGTAATTTAGGCAATAAAAAGCCTCAAACCGTTGATTTATCGTGGGTTTGAGGTTTTTAAGTGTAGTAAGCGGGCAGCGGGAATCGAACCCGCATAGTTAGCTTGGAAGGCTAAAGTTTTACCACTAAACTATGCCCGCACACAGAATCCAAATATAACACAAGCTTCTAAAAATTGCAATAGGCCTGTGCAAAATTTTTTAAGTTGTCCCTCCCAAGGGCTAAATCGGGACTTGGAGCCCGATCGCCCAATCCAGCCAAAAATCTCCCTTTCCCAGGCTACCAAAGGCTTTACGGGTGGAAATAATCGTAGACTTGCTGCGCCAGACGCGGGCCAATCCCAGAAACTTCTGCCAACTGTTCGGGAGTCGCTAAACGCAGATAGTCGATCGACCGAAAATGCGCTAACAACAGTTTTTGTCGGTGGTGTCCCAATCCGGGAATTTCATCAAGGCGCGATCGCTTCATTCTCTGGCTTCTTTGATCCCGGTGAAAACTCACAGCAAATCTGTGCGCCTCATCCCGCACCCGCCGCAATAATTGTACCCCTGGCTGCTCAGAATTAGTTGGCAGCGGCAAAGATTCCCCCGGCAAAAATATCTCCTCTCGCTGCTTAGCCAAACTAACAACCCGCAACTCATCTAGCAAATTCATCTCCCGCAAAACAGCCACAACTGCTGACAGTTGACCTTTGCCACCATCTATCATAATCAAATCCGGTTTGTCAGAAATAGTATGAGAAACCGAAGATAAACTACTGACTTCTTGCCGCAATCCTAAATTACTCAATTCATTTTCATTACTTTGATCCGTTAAATCTCGTACATTGTTCGTTGCCGAACTTTCTTTTTCCTGATTCTTTCGGAATCTCCTACCGATAACTTCTGCTAAACTCGCAAAATCGTCAGAATGACCCGATTTAATTTCAGGATTCTTAATTTTGTAATGGCGGTAGTGTTGATTGGCCGGCAAACCATCAATGAATACGACGCGGGAAGCTACCGCATCCGAACCTTGGATGTGAGAAATATCGTAACCTTCTATGCGGTGCGGCAGTTCGGGCAAATCGAGAAGTTCTGCTAAATCTTCCATTGCTTGAGAATTGCGATCGCCCAATCTCTGCATTCTCGCCAATTCATACTCAGCATTGCGTTCCACCATCTCAATCAACTCCGCCTTAGTTTGGCGCTGCGGAGTCACAATTGTCACTTTTCGTCCTTTACGATTGCTCAACCAATCTGCTAATATTTCCGCTTCTGGCAATTCGTACTGCACTGAAATTTCGCTGGGAATTTCTACAGATTCGACATTTTGATAATGTTCCTCCAACACCCGCTGCAAAATTGCTCCCGGTTCCCCCCCCGCTTCCCCACCTTCGCAAAGAGGGGAGGAAACAGAAAGTTGAGACAACTCTTGGCCCGCCTTGGTAAGGGGCGGTTGGGAGGGGATTTCTGCAATAAATCCCAGTCTTCCGACTAATTGGCCGGCACGAATCTGGAATAATTGAACGCAAGCGTGCTGAGTGCCGGCTGCAAGGGCGATCGCATCTCTAGAAACCGTATCATCGGGTAAAGAAACTTTTTGGCCAGCACTCAAAGACTGCAAACCCTTAATTTGATCTCGAATCCGCGCCGCAGTTTCAAAGTTTAAATCTTCCGCTGCTTGTTCCATTTGCGGTTCCAGAATATCCAGCAATTCCTGAGTCCTTCCCTGAAAAATCATCGCTACCTTTTGGATAATTTTGCGGTATTCTTCCGGCGAAGTTAGCCCTTGACAAACGCCGACGCAGCGGCCGATGTCGTAGTTCAAACAGGGACGGTCTTTAAACAGCGGCTGAGGGCGCTGTCGCAGGGGGAAAATCCGCTTGATTAAATGCAGCGTACTCCGCAGCGCACCTGTATCGACGTAGGGGCCGTAGTAGCGGTCTTTTGCACTGCTGGCGCGACGTTTGCGGGTGATGAAAATGCGCGGGTATTCTTCCGACCAAGTGATGCACAAATAAGGATATTTTTTATCATCCTTGAGGAGGACATTAAAGTAAGGTTGGTGCTGTTTTACAAGGTTTGCTTCTAATGCTAAAGCTTCCGCTTCTGTGTCGGTGGCGATAAATTCAATTTCCCGCACTTGCTGTACCATCATCGCGATGCGGGGACTGAGGTTTTGGCTTTCGCGGAAGTAGGAACGGACGCGATTTCGCAGTTTTTTTGATTTACCGATATAAAGGATGCGATCGCTCTCGTCTCGCATTAAGTATACACCAGGAACCGCCGGAATTTCTTTGAGGCGACTTTCTAGGCGTTCCGAGTCTTTAACTAACGGCAGAGTTTTTGTGGATGGCATTGCAAGCTATCTCAGCAAAATAGAGACTGATTGTACACTTTTTTATTTTACCTTAATTCTGTCTTTTTTTACGGCTGCTACCGCAGCCAAATTCACCGATTAAACTTGAAAATTAGTTACAATATCTGAGATAAAAACTTGCGGGTGCGTTCTTCCTTCGGATTCTGAAAAAACTCTTCCGGCCCGGCTTCTTCCACTAAAACGCCGCCGTCCATCAATACAATGCGATCGGCTACTTCGCGCGCAAATCCGACTTCGTGAGTTACTACTACCATTGTAATTCCAGTTTCAGCCAAATTTCGCATCACATCTAAAACTTCTCGCACCATTTCTGGATCTAATGCTGATGTTGGTTCGTCAAAAAGCATAATTTTAGGCTGCATTGCTAAAGAACGTGCAATTGCTACCCGTTGCTGCTGTCCGCCAGATAGCTGTCCGGGATATTTTTGTGCTTGTTCCAAAATTCCCACTCTTTCTAACAGTTGCATTGCTGCTTCTTCGGCTTTTTTCTTGGGCCAGCGGCGCACCCATACGGGCGCTAGCATGACGTTTTGCAAGACTGATAGGTGGGGAAACAGGTTGAATTGTTGAAATACCATTCCTACTTCCCGGCGAATTGTCTCGATGTTCCGCAAGTCGTGGGAAAGTTCGATTCCGTCGATCGTTATTTTACCTTGCTGATATGCTTCTAAGGCGTTGAAAGTACGAATAAATGTGGATTTTCCCGAACCGGACGGGCCCATTATGACGACGACTTCGCCTCGGTTGACGTTCATGCTAACGCCTCGCAGTACGTGAAAATTTCCGTACCATTTATGGACATTTTCTGCTACGATTACTGTTTCGGGATTTGTGGATTGAGTTTCCATGTTTGTTTTATTTGTTAACCGCTGATGAACGCTAATAGAAATTCATGTTGAAAAATTGTCCAATAACTAATAACCAATAACCAATAATCAATAACCAATAACTAATGACTTTTTTCGAGACTCCGTTCTAGTTTGCGGCTAGCTAATGACATTGAGTAGCAAAATATCCAATAAATTAGGCCGACGAATATGTAAACTTCGGCGTATCTGCCGATGTATGATGGATTTGCTAAAATTGCGCGGGATATTCCGATTAATTCTAACATTCCAAATAGGGCAAGTAGGGATGTATCCATGAATAATCCGATAAATTGACCGCCGATCGCCGGAATGACTGTTCGCAACGCTTGGGGTAGTACAATGAGAATTGTAAGTAGTGGTGTGTTTAGCCCGATCGCCCTTGCCGCTTCTATTTGTCCCCTGGGTACGGATTGCAAGCCCCCGCGCACGTTTTCTGCCAAGTATGCCGCACTGAATAATGTTAATCCGGCGATCGCCCTTACGACTCTATCTAATTTGGGATATTCCGGCGGCAAGAATAATTGCAGCATCACTTGACCTAAAAACAAAATGCCAATTAATGGCAAACCGCGAACGATTTCAATATATAATGTTGAAAGCAGTTTGACGACGGGCAAAGAACTTTGTCTCCCCAAGGCTAGCAATACTCCCAAGGGAAAGGAAAGCACAATACTAATTATTGCTAAAAACAGCGTCAACACTAAACCGCCCCAATCATTTGTCGAGACTTCTCTCAAACCTAACCCGCCTTTAATTAGCCACAAAATCAGCGGGAAGGATAAAGCCCAAATTCCTGGCATCCAACCCATGATTTTAGGGTTGACTTGTCTGGCGGTGACGTAGCCTGCAGTGGCTGCGATAATAATTCCTAAGAGATAGAAGCTAGAGGTTTGGTCGATCGGCGAAATCAGCGCACCGACAACCGCAGCACCGAGTAAAATCAATGTAGGCGCATTCCAAAGTCGTTCTTCCCGCTGAATATTTCCCCAAGTCAAGCCTCCCAACAAAGCAATTATTCCCGCCACTATCCACAGCCGCCAGTAGGAATCGCTGGGAAATCTGCCCGCAAAAAATAGCGGTAAGTTGGCTTCTAATACCCGCCACTGAGCTTTTGTTGTAGCCCAAACGATAATTCCTTTGATAGTTTGGAAACCGACAATCAGACAAACTACTGTAAAAATGCAGTTGTACCAGGTACTAAATAGGTTTTTGCGCGCCCAATTCCAAGGTGTGGGCGATTCGGTGGGGGGAGGCGGTAGTACGGGGGTTTTTTCCATAATTCTTTAGTGGTTAGTCGTTAATTTCTAATTGCACTTACTAAAATTTCTAAAGTTTTGAGGGCTTTCTAGTTTCTGTTCGTTCGCAAACAAATTAGCAGTTTCAGAATAACTTAATTTAAATGTTTTTAAGAGGCTGCTTAAACTGAAGTCACTGTAAGCCATTTGATTTGCCTTATTGTCACCAGAATTAAGTTTTTATCTTTCCTTGAGTTGTACGGTTTGATTGTACCAATTCATGAATAGAGAAACTATTAAACTAATTGTTAGGTATGTTACCATGATAATTAGCATTGCCTCGATCGCCCGACCGGTCTGATTCAAAGTCGGAGAACCCACTACAAAGTAAACGTCGGGATAAGCAACCGCCACAGCTAAACTCGAATTCTTAGCTAAATTCAAATACTGACTGGTTAAAGGCGGCACAATCACCCGCAAAGCTTGCGGCAAAATTACCATCCGCATCGCGGTTCCCGATTTTAGTCCCAAAGATTTTGCCGCTTCCCACTGGCCTCGGGATACTGACTGAATTCCGGCGCGGACAATTTCTGCAATGTAACTCCCAGTATACAAGCTGAGTCCTGTTACTAAGGCTGCAAATTCTGGAGTTATTTTTAATCCTCCTTGGAGTTGCAATGCTGGTGTCAGGCGGGGAAAATCTAGGCGCAAAGGCAGATTTTTGGTGATAATTAAAGCTACGATCGCACTTAGCCCGATCGCACCGGCCGCCCAAAATAACTGTCTTCCCGGCTTCGCTGTTTCCAGCATCACCCGCCCCCGCCACATCCACAGCCCCGCCGCCGCCAAAACTCCAACAGTTAACAAAATCAACCAAATCTCAAAACCGGGCAAAGGTGCAGGCAAAGGTACAGCAATACCGCGATTTGTCAAGTAAATCGGCCCTTTCATCTGCGGGTTGTCTTCCAGTTTTGGCAGGGAAATGAACACTGCAAAATACCAGAAAAATAATTGCAGCAATAAGGGCGTGTTTCGCAGAATTTCTACGTACAAAGCAGCCAAATTCCGCAGCAACCAGTTGTCGGAAAGGCGCGCAATTCCTACCGTCACGCCCGCAATTGTTGTGAAAACAATCCCCAGACCCATTACCCGCAGCGAGTTGACTAAACCGACAAAATAAGCTTGTCTGTAGGTGTTTTCGGGACTGTAGGGAATTACGCTTTCGCCGATATCGAAGGATGCTTGGGAATTGAGAAAATCAAATCCAAATTCAATCCCTAGTTGCGCGTAATTGGCGCTGATATTGTCCCAAAAAATGGCGATTACAGTTATTACTAAAATTAGGGCGATCGCCTGTCCGACTATTTTCCACAAGCGATCGTCTCGCAGCAGTGTTGATAACTCTTGAAATTTGGATGATTTCTTGGAGTGGCCCGGTTGAGGTTCTGTATTCATATTTTTTTAATGTAGAGCGAACTAGACTTGAATTGCATAAATCTTTGATTGATAGATCTACCGCAGGTGCAAGGCAGATGCAACCCACGATAAACGCAGATAATTTCAAGTCTTGAGAGCCAATGAATGACAGAGGTCTACTATACAGAGAATTACGCACCAATAGCCCAGAAACCGGGTTTTTGAAGCGGTAAAGAGCAAGCGTCAAATATTTGCGTAAAAAACCCGGTTTCTGGGACGAAGCGCGTTTAAGTCCTGATGAAATTAACGGAAGGGTGGCGAGTAAAGCAAACCGCCATCTTTCCAGAGTCTGTTTTGACCTCGGTCTAACTTAAGTGTACTTTTCGGGCCGAGGTTGCGATCGTATATTTCCCCGTAATTCCCCACTTTTTTAACAACGCGGAGAGCGAAATCGTCCGAGAGTCCGAAACCTTTACCTAAGTCTCCTTCTTTTCCTAGCAAACGTTTGACGTTTGGATCGGTACTGCTTGCTGCAATTTTATCTACATTTGCTGAATTAATTCCCAAATCTTCAGCTTCAATCGTCGCAAAAATAATCCATCTCACCGCATCCGCCCATTTCGCATCGCCGCTTTTTACCGCTGGGGCTAAGGGTTCTTTTGACATCACTACCGGCAAAATCACATTGTTCTCGGAATTCGGTAGAGTTGTGCGCTTAGAAAGAAGTTGCGATCGATCGGAAGTAACACCTTGACAGCGACCTTCTTGATAGGTAGCAAAGGTAGCATTCACATCTTCAAACACGACAGGAGTGTATTTGACTCCTAATTTTCGCATTTGGTCGGACAAATTTTGTTCGTTGCTCGTACCTGTCTGCACGCAGATAGATTTGCCCGCAAAATCTTTTAAACTTTTGATGCCGCTGTCTTTTTTGACCATGATGCTTTGAGAGTCATAAAAGACAATTGGCGCAAATTCCAGTCCCGTAGTGCTGTCGCGACTTGCCGTAAAGGTGGTATTTCGGCTGAGAATGTCGATTTCTCCAGATTGCAAAACTGTAAATCTATCTTTGGCGTTGAGCTTTCGGTATTCGACTTTTTCGGGATCGTCAAATATTGCGGCCGCCACCGCCCTGCACACATCTACATCGAGTCCCGAATATTTACCTTTTTCGTCTACAAAGCTAAAACCCGGTAGTTCGCCGCTGACGCCACAAATGAGTTTGCCGCGGCTGACAATAGTATCTATCCGGCTGGAACCTTGTTGCGATTTGCCTTCACCAGAATTTGTCGCTGTATTTTGTCCGGTTTGTGCCGATCGATCCCGACAAGATGCTAGCGGTGCGACTAATAACACGCTTGCTAGCAATAGAAATCCCCATTTACGCATAGATTTTAGTAGAACGCTTTCCTGACGATCCTACCTTGTAGCTGTCGATAACTTTGCCGATCGCCCATTTACAACATTGGGCTGCTTCAAATTAGCTGTTGTGAACCGCGACAACTCCACGCAAACCAGCCGATCTTTTTGAGCCGGCTGCGGGCGATCGCCCTTCTCTACAATATTTATCCAATTTTGATTTAATCGGCTCAGAACTGATCGGGGGCCAAACGCTCCTCAGCTAAATCGCGAATTAGCGACAGCCGAGACTCGATGTACTCGTTCAACACATCTGTTTCATTGCCATTGAGCGCAGAATTTGCCTTTAACTGCTTCAGCAGCCACTGTACCAGGGTGTCATCGTCTAAATTGACTAACAGAGTGGCTTGGGTGGTCTCAATTAACGACCAGAGTTGACGTAACATGATTGGAGTCATAAAACCTCCTCAAGCGTAAATACGCAGTTAATGGGTTGGGCGGGCGAAAATCCGATCTTAGTCTTTCAAGCCGATATACGAAAAGTACCTTTTGAGCGATCGGCTTAATGATTATTTTATATTTCACCACAATAACTCAATTTAGTAGTGTCAAAAGCTACAACACACAAGATGTTATAAGAGTTCCTAATCTCGTCACATAGAAATAAATATCTTGATAAAAAGTTAAAAATCTTTACAGGTTATCGATCGCAGGGGCTAATAGGAGGTATTTGCGATCGGGCGATCGGGCCACTTTTGCATAAAATCAATCAAGTCCTAGGTTGCGTCGCCTAGCGAAAATCCCTAAACATATCCATAATCTCATAGATCCGCACCTTGCAAACTATCGCCCGTGCAAAAAACCCAACACTTCTTTTGTAGCCAAACTATCATGATTTTTTAGGCCTGGGCACTCATACAAATACTGTAGAACCTATCACTGACCAGCAGTCCACTTTTCAACCCCCGCCAGAATTAATTCTAATTCAGCGATGATTTTCGTCGCGCCCTCCAAATCGTTTGATTGTGCCAGACGTTCAAGCTCAGCAGCCAAATCCGGCATTCGCCGCACCGCCGCCGTAGCGCTGACACCTTTAATTTGATGCGCGTGGCGGGCCAGCGCCTGCACATCTCCCGAAGAAATCGCCCCCTTAGCTGCTTTTAAATAACTGTCAGTATCCACCACAAAAGTTTGCAAAATTTCCCGCTCAAAATCTAAATCAGCGCCAGCAATTTCGTGCAAACGCGCCATATCCACTACAGATTCTAGATCCGCTGCAGAGTTTTCGAGTTCCTCGCCCTGAAACTTGGGACTTTCAATTTTTAACTTTACCGACCAATTTTCGAGTACAGATTTTAACTTTTCGATCGAAATAGGTTTGCTAATATAATCGTCCATCCCCGCCGCCAGACACTTTTCCCGATCGCCCTTCAAAGCATTCGCCGTCATCGCAATCACCACCGTATGAAGCTTCAACTCTCCCAAACCAGCAGCGCCTGTCGCTTCCAGACGGCGCAATTCCCGCGTCGCTTCGTAACCGTCCAAAACCGGCATCTGACAGTCCATCAACACAATGTCATACTTTTTGAGAGTCAGCATCGATAGCGCCTCAGCACCGTTATTCGCCACATCCGCAGCGCATCCCAAAAGTTTGAGTTGATTCAAGCCAACTTTTTGATTGATCGGAGTATCTTCAACTAACAAAATCTTCAAGCTGGCTAACTCCCGATTGTCAATAACTGAGGGTTGATTATTGGTGGGATTTGCCAGCGACAGATCGATTTCAACACTAGGGGCGATCGCATTCACCAAACAATCAAACAGCCGATGAGCTTTCACAGGTTTAGTTAAATAGCCGCTAAAACCGATATCTACCAAACGTTTCGCCTCCGATATCTGAGTAATAGAAGTCAACACCACCCAATGCGTTTGCTGCATAGCCTGCTCAGCAATCATCAAACGTTCCAGACTTCCCGCCACCATTTCCGGTAACTGAATATCAACCAAAACAATAGCGTAAGGAGAATTAATGCTGACAGCTTTGTACAGAGAGGCGATCGCCATCCAACCGTTCTCAACCTCGTCAACTTCCATTCCCCACAAAACAGCCATTTTCAGCAGCACTTTTCGCAATGTCGGCTTATCGCTAGCAACTAACATTTTTCGTCCCGCCAACACCGTTTGCAAATTCACGTGGCACGCTGTCCTCGCAGCAGTCAAATTTTCCTTAACAGCCGGCACAGTAAACCAAAAAGTTGAGCCTTGACCAAGCGTGCTTTCCACGCCTATTTGACCCCCTAGCAACTCCACCAACTGCTTAGAAATAGCCAAACCTAAACCTGTACCACCGTATTTTCTCGTCGTAGAAGCATCAACTTGAGTAAAAGATTGAAACAGCTTTATTTGGTCTTCTGTCGTTATACCAATTCCTGTATCTGTGATTTTAAACAGCAGGAACAGCGATCGATCGCTTCCGAGTTTTAACGGCTGCATATTCTCTAATTTTTGGCGGGCGGCACTGGCTGCCACCAACCCCGGAGGTCTGCCAGTAGAAACTTCAATTACTACTTCTCCTACTTCGGTAAACTTAATCGCATTATTGATTAAGTTAGTGAGAATTTGTCGCAACCTCGCTGCGTCGCCTCTAATTTTCTGCGGCACGTCGCTGTCAATCAGCGCCACCAATTCTATACCTTTTTCTTGTGCGGGAGTTGCTAACAAATCCAGCACTTCATCCAAACAGATACTGAGGTCAAATTCGATAGTTTCCAAGCGCATTTCTCCGGCTTCCAGTTTGGAGAGATCGAGAATATCATTAATGATTGATAGCAAATTTTGGCTGCTGAGTTTCAGCGTCTGTACAAAGTCTAGCTGTTCGGGAGTGAGATTTGTTTTCAGCAGCAAATCAGTCATTCCCATCACTCCATTCATCGGAGTGCGGATTTCGTGACTCATATTTGCTAAAAATAGCGACTTCATTCTAGAGGCTTCTAGGGCTGCTTCTCGGGCTTGCTGCGCTTGTTCAAACAAAGTAGATTGCTGAATGGCGATCGCCAACTGCACGCTCAACCTTCCCAGCAAATCCACCTCAGAATCAGTCCAAGCGCGTGGGCCACCGCACTGGTGAGCAACCAGCAATCCCCACAACCGATTTTGACTGGTTTCCCAACTCGCGATGGGCGATTCTGTTCCGGGAGTTTTTGACCAATTTTCGGCGATCGACTCTTGATTTTCATCGCCGATAAAAATTGGGACAACTAAATTAGCCCTTACCTGCAAACTCACCAAAAAATTTAGGTGGATGTCGCTCAAGCTTGCCGCATGAACATCTTCAATAGCTTGAATTTTACCAGCGCGGTACACCGATACATAACTTTCCTCAAAAGATGATTCTTCCAGCTTTCTGTCTAGCAGCGGCATCCAATCCTCGCCCACAGATTCCACAACCACAATCGCTGTTTCCTCCGAATCAAAACGATAAATTACCGTGCGGTCAGTCGCCAGCAAATGCCGCACTTCTTCCACGGCTGTGCTCAGAGTTTGAGTGAGATTGAGAGACTGCCGGACTCGCTGGGCGATCGCCGAAACCAGCCGTTCTTGTTCTGCTTGTTCCCGCAGCATTCTCTCAGCTTGCTTGCGTTCTGTCACATCGCGAATTACCGCAGCAAAGCACAGCGGTTCGCTTCTTTGAGGATGCTTTACCAGAAAAGCATTTATCACCACATCTATGCGTTTTTGGCTGTGGAAGTTCTGCATTTTACCTTCACCTTGCCACTGACCGTCACTGAGCATTTTGGGCAAAATTTCTTGAGTAAATTCTTGTTTAAAAGTGTGACCTATATAATCCCATATCTCCGTATAAAGCATTTCCGAAAGCTGATCTACACCAACCATTTTGCGTCCGGCTTCGTTGACAAACAGTGTGTGGCCTTCGAGAGTAGCCATACCGATAAAATCGCTGCTATTTTCAATCAACGACACAAATTTTTGCCGTTCTTCTTCTTCTTTTTTGCGTTCGGTAATGTCGCGCTTGACGCAGACGTGACAAATTATATCGGCGCTGTTGTTCATCACAGAGTATGCCGCTACGTCGATCGCCAGCGTGCGCCCTTTTTTAGTAGAGTTAGTAATTTCGCCCCGAAAAGTTCCTGTTTTCGCTAAATTTTTGGTAATTGCCGAAAAGCGCTCCTCCGCCACCAGCGGCGGCGCTTCTGCTTCTAATTCTGCGTCTGTGTATTCTAGCAGCGATTGGTGAGCGCGATTTTGTTCGAGAAAAAACCCATCAGCATCGATAATTACGATCGCATCGTTGGAGTTTAAAAATATTTCTCGATAAAGTTTAAGTTTTTCCTCAGCTCGCTTGCGTTCGGTGATATCTCTTTTGACGCTGACGTAACAAACCACATCCCCAGCATCATTGAGAACCGCAAAAGCCGAAAGTTCCGCCTCAAAGATTCCGGCTTGTAAAGCCTTAACACAGGTTATTTCGCCTCGATAACTCCCTGTTTCGGCTAAGCTTTGCAGCAGCGACGCAAAAGCCGGTTCTCCCATGTGAATCGCAGGGGTTTTCCCCCACAATTTCGATGAGGTGTAACCCAGCAAAACCGTGTGAGCTTGATTTGTTTCTAAATAATAGCCTTGGGGGTCTAAAATGGCGATCGCATCGTTAGACTTTAAAAATATTTCTTGATAAAGTTGCAGTTTTAATTCCGCTCGTTTGCGATCGCTAATATCCGTGAACAAGCCGTAGTAAACTATCTCCCCCGATTCTTGCATTTCCGGTTGAGAAGCTCCTTGCATCCATTTCAGTTTTCCCGACGGAGTAACAATTCTGCCTTCCCACCGCCAAGGCTGCAAACTTTCAGCAGAAATCTGCACCGAGTTAACAAAATCATCTCGATCTTCGGGATGAATCATGTCAACAATTACATTAAAATCTTGCTGAGCCACCTCTGGTTCTATTTCATACAATTCTCGACAGCCCGCGCTCACAAACGAGAAGGTCATCGAACCGTCTGGCTGCAAGTCAATTTGATATACCGTACCAGGTACGCTAGCAGTAATTTTTTGCAGTTTGGCTTGGCTTTGATTTCTGGCTTCCTCTGCTGCAGAGTGTTCTAAAATTTCCCGATAAATACCCAAAACCCCAAATATATTGCCCTCCGCATCGCGCAGCGGCAGTTTTTGGGCATCAAAAAAGTGCTGTCTGTCGCCTCCAAAGACGATCGCCTGGTAGGGATTGCGAACCATCTCCCCGGCGAGTACAGCTCGATCTTCCTCGCGAATGCCCCTAACAAAGCCTTGGCGATCGCCAAACACGGCTGCTGCTGAAAATCCTAATTCAATGTCATCTTTTCCGAGAATTTCTTCAACATTTTTCCCTAAATATTGCGCCAAAATTTGATTAACAAAAATGTATTTAAAATTTCTATCTTTGGCAAAAACTATGTCCGGCGCACAGTCCGCCAAAGCCCGCAATACGAATTCTTTAGTTTCCTCACCGACTGCAAAATTATCTCGATCTTTTTCCTTGACATTCGGCTTTTTAGCTGCTAAATTAATCAAAGATGTTGCACAGATTTGAGCGACAGTTTGGAGCAAACAAAGGTGTTCGATATTAAAAGCAGTTGCCTGCTCTGCACCGATAAAAAATACTCCCAACAATTCTTGACTTTCATCTTCGTTAGCTGGTGCCATCAAGACAGACTTAAACTGACCGATTGGTGGCAAAGCGATGTTGTACGCCCAGTCCCGATTTCCAGCGAGCCATTCAACGCGGGCTGCTTGCAATCGTGCTTTAATTTTGGCTTTGGTGCGAGCAGTTAAAGGGTTTGACAGTGGTTGGAGGTATAGTCGATCGTCCGGTAGCGTCAAAAGTTCGTTAGCGTTAGCGAAGCGATCCGAAGGAAAGCCCGCCCCTAGGGTGGCTGGGCCCTCGAAGAGGATCGTCTCCGCAGGAATCAGACGCCCGATATGTTCGATACACGCAGACCAAATTTCCTCAGCAACCCTGGCAAGTTGTACTTTCACGGTAAGTTCGTTGAGAACTTGCAGTTCAAAAGTACGCTGGCGGACTTGTGCTTTGAGGCTGGCGGCTAGGATTTGCATAGTGCTCACCACACAGGTTTCCTTATATTATAATTATTGATTTTCAAACTTTTTTAAACAATAATTTTAAAATATATCCGGCGAAAAGACAAATTTTTTAGATTTAAATTACCTTCATTCGTCACAAAATAAAAGCGCGATCGGGAGCGAAGCAGCAGTGCAAGACACCTGCTTCGCTCCCGCTGCAAAGTTGAAAAGTGAAATTATCCCATCAAAATCACGTTATCAATAACGTGGATGACACCATTGTCAGCTTCGATATCTGCCGCGACAACAGTAGCGTTTTTCACTTCAAAACCGTCAGAACAATCAATTTTAATTGGCGAACCTTCTAAAGAAGTAACAAAACCGAGTTTTGCCAAATCAGCCTTCATAAACTTGCCGGAGACGACGTGAAACATCAAAATTCTGCTCAATTGGGGGACATTCTGCACTAGCGTAGTGATAGTTCCCGGTGGCAATTTCGCAAAAGCATCGTCAGTGGGTGCAAAGACCGTGAAAGGCCCCGGACTTTTGAGTGCATCTACTAAATTAGCTACTTGCACCGCTGTTACAAGGGTTTGGAAGGAACCCGCACCTACGGCAATATCCACAATATCAGGCATTTTGTTCTACCTCGTTTGGCAAAAAAGTTCTATTAAGTATCGTAAACTGATGCGGGCAAAAATACCTACTGTCTTTACTAAAAAATTGGTAATTCGTTGAGGTGCTGGGATTTATCTCCTCTCTTATTTTGCGGGTACAAGTCCGAACTTTCTAACCTGACAATGGTTATTTTATAGGTATCATATTATTAACTAATATGTAACTTAGTCGCGAGGCAATTTAAGATCCCTACAAGATTGCTGGCGGTTAGGACACCAAAACCTTTGTTTCTAAATATGTTATTTCTAAATTCAAATCCTCTCCTTTATGAATATTGAAGCTGCCATACAGAATAGAAATCTCAAAAATATCCGTATGAATTAAAGCTGCTTGACGGTGTTCGTCTTCACCCAAATGAATGCCAATTAAATCAGCTTCAGGTTCTTGTACATCTTCCGGATGAAACACTTCCCAACTGACATCTCGGCAGTCATGAAATACTATGGTATAAGGCAAGCGATCACCTGTAGGATCGTAAATACATTGAAATAAAATTTCATTTCCCCACAAAGAGACATTGACATTGGTTACGAGGGATGTCAGTCCACCTAAATTAAGTAAGTTGTAGTCATCCGGCATACTAATTCCTCACTTTTTCTCCAGTATTGTGTGTACCCAGAATTGGGTTGCCAAATTCATCGCGTGTTTTGATCAAACTGCCGTCTTTGTCAAGACGCAAACCTTTGTTTATTCTTCTGCCATCTGAACCGTATCTAGGAGCAGCGGTGCGTATAACTTCACCATCAATACGAATATGGACTCGCGAACGAGCGGCAAATTCCTATTCAAGATAACCACCTTTAGTAGGTCGGATTTCTGCACCCAGTCCGCGCAAAAAGTCATCGACTTCTTGGCGAGTCATTCCGGTTAAGTTTCCAAATTCCGATGCAGTTCCATGTCCTCCAACTCCCTGACTCGGCACGCCAGTCTCCCCACCAACCATTGCTGATTTGAGTTTAACACGGTTGGAAGAAGGAAGTTCGGCAACGAGCAATGTACGGGATGTAACGGATGTAACTGATGTAAGTCCGTCGGAAGATGGAAGAAGGAAGTTCGGCAACGAGCAATGTACGGGATGTAACGGATGTAAGTCCGTCGGAAGAAGGAAGAAGGAAGAAGGAAGAAGGAAGAAGGAAGAAGGAAGAAGGAAGAGGGAAGAAGGAAGAGGGAAGAGGGAAGAAGGAAGATGGAAGAATTATTCCTTAAACTCGCAATTTTCAATTTTCAATTTTCAATTACCAATTACCCAAAGAATAGGGGTACGCACTGCGCCCCCTATTAATAAACTAACTAAAGTGGTAAAGAATTATTGATTAGCCGAGTTGAACTTTAACCACGCGGTTCTTTTCTGCTTCCGCCTTTGGTAAAGTCAAGTTCAAAATCCCATTTTTGTACTCAGCTTGTACGCTGTCATTTTGAACTCGTGCGGGTAGGGGAATCACCCGGCGGAAGGAACCGTAGCGAAACTCTGAACGGGTTATGCCTTTATCTTCGCTCTTGATTTCCGATCGCCTTTCGCCACTAATAGCCACCGCTTCTGCGGTTACTTGTACGTCCAAATCCTGAGCTTCCATTCCTGGGATTTCTAACTTAAGGTGGATGGCTTCGGGAGTGTCATTGAGTTCGGCGGGGGGGACAAAAGCTAGGCCGTTAGATGGGCGATCGGTCGCTGGTGTCAAGCTATCAAACAACCGATTCATTTCTCGCTGCAAGGAGTCCATTTCTCGCAAAGGTTCCCAACGAATAAGTGCCATAATTGATACCTCGAATCTCTTACGTTGTTAGAGGTTGAGAAACACTTGACTCAACCTGTATTTAATATATTCCTGCTTCCGCAACAGCGATATTCGGTTTTCCGCAAAAAGGGCGATCGCATTTCCGAACATTGGCGATCGTACTGCTAAATCATTACAGGCGCAGGTATCCGAGGGAGCCACAGCTAAATAATGTTAAATTTGAGATTGCTCTGCTTTTTCTCAAGTCGGTCAATCCCACCGCGAATGCTGATAAGAAGCGTAGGTATCAAACAAAGCACCAACCAAACCAAAAGCTAGACCGATCGCCAAAACACCCTGCAGAGGAGAGCCACTGCCAAAAGTCGCTAAGAACTGTAAAATCATGTTTTCTCCAGAACGACCGAGCCCTTGGAAGCCAGGGACGAGGCTAATCAGCGCACAGCCAGTCAATCCCGCGCCGATCGACAATAAGGGAGCGACAAAGCTCAACAGGCCCGTCAGCAGTAAAGAGCGAAGAAAATTAGGAAATATGCTCATAAGAGTCAGTAAATTCAGCTAAACTGCCGAAAGGTGCAAGTAAACAAAACTTGTCTTTTTCTACGATAGGCAGCGATCGCCCTCCGCAGCCAATTCTGTCAAAAATCTTAAATCTTAGAGAAGAAACTTGTTTAAGATTTGTAGATAGATTTCATTTTTGGCAGTTGTTCTACAGTCAAAATCCCTTGAGCACAACTACACAGTCAAGCCTCAGTTTGTGGAGTAAGCGGTTGTTCGCAGCAATTTTATTGGGCGGCCAAGTCATGCTGCACCTGCTGACGCGCAAAATTAACCGCCGCAACACCCTCGACCAAATGGCAGCAGTTGGCCCGGAATCGCTGTTGATTGCTTTGCTGACTGCTGGTTTTGTCGGCATGGTATTTACTATTCAGGTAGCGAGGGAGTTTATTAACCTCGGTGCCGGCAATGTCGTCGGCGGCGTTTTGGCTTTGTCTTTGACTCGCGAACTCGGCCCCGTTTTAACAGCGGTAATCGTGACGGGACGGGTAGGTTCGGCTTTTGCGGCGGAAATCGGCACGATGCAGGTCACAGAGCAGATAGATGCCCTGCTGATGCTCAGAACAGACCCGATAGACTACTTAGTAATTCCCCGCGTCATTGCTTGCTGCTTGATGCTGCCAATTCTGACAATATTGTCCCTAGTCACCGGCATCATCGGCGGGCTGCTGATTGCAACGACAATGTACGGCATCTCTCAAACAGTGTTTTTAGAATCTGTCCGGCATTTCCTGAGTCTGTGGGATATTTGCAGCGCAGCAATTAAGGCTTTTGTGTTCGGTGCTTTGATTGCTGTAATCGGTACTAGCTGGGGTTTGACCACCACCGGCGGCGCAAAAGGTGTGGGACAATCGACTACTACAGCGGTGGTGACGGCTTTGCTGGCAATTTTTGTGGTTAACTTTTTGATGACTTGGATCATGTTTCAGGGGACGGGTTCTAGCGTACTCAAAGGCTTGTAAGCTAGGAAACAGATAAAATATGAATAATTGGCAACATTCGTTTATGTACCTTTGATTTAAACCTGTGAATACAACCGCCTCTGCGACCGCGCCCACAAATACGATCGAGCTCGCCCCGAGTTTTGCGATTCCCCTAATGCTGGTACTGGCCGCCGTACCGCTGCTGTTCGTGCAGAAGTGGGCGAGTTTGCCGCTTTCGCTGTTCGGCTTGTTTCTGATGTACCAAGCCGCCACCATCCGGCTGCAATTCACCGCAACGGATTTGGACATTTATCGATCGCAAAACTTAATCCGCCGCTTTCCTTACCGAGAATGGCAAAATTGGCGGATATTTTGGCCCGCGCTGCCGATTTTGTTCTATTTCAAAGAAATTAACAGCATTCACTTTCTGCCGGTTCTGTTCGATCGTAAAATGCTACAGACCTGCTTAGAACAGCGCTGTCCCCGTCAAGACTAAAAAAGTTGTTAATTTAAAATATTTAGCTTTTCCGTGCCCTGGGCCGAACAAAATTTCCCATGAATTCAGACGAATCTCCAACCCAAAAACCTCAAGAAACAGCCGCCGCTGACGGCGAACTAAACTTATCGGTATCTGAGACGGAGTACCAACTTCCATCTCAGACACCGCAAAAGCCGATCGCTCTTAACAAACCTGCCGCCCAATTCCCGCCAGAAACAGACCCCTGGGCCGAGGAAGAGGCCGAAATCGCCGATGAAGCGGACGCAGCAAGCGCGATCGATCAAATTCAGCCAGAAACAGACGATCGCTCTTTTGAAAGCGCGTTAGCGAAGCCCTCGAAGAGGATCGGTCGAATCGAGCCAGAAACAGACTCCCAGCCAACAGCAACCGCCGCAACGGTGACAGAAATTTCAGAAAATGTTACCGAAAATGTGGCAGATCGAGTTCAAAAATTGCTCCAGCAAGAACAAAATTTGACAGAAAAAATTGCGGCGCTGGAAGCCGACAAAGCCAAAGCATTAGAAGCGTTGAGCGAGGCTCAATCATCGATGGGGCGTTTGGTACAAGACGGCTTGATTCAATTAGACAAGCGCAAACAAACCCTACAAATCGAAATAGAAAAACTCGAACGCCGGCGCGATCGAATTCAAAAGGAAATGCGGACAACTTTTGCAGGCGTTTCCCAAGACTTAGCCATCCGAGTCCAGGGTTTCAAAGACTATCTAGTCGGAAGTTTGCAGGATTTGGCCGCCACTGCGGAACTCTTAGATTTGACACCGCCAATCCAAGAAACGCCCAAGCAAATGTATGCGGACGAATCGGAGTCCTCAGCACCAGTAAATCTGAGATTTGCCGAACCAGGATTTCAAGAACAAACCAAACAAATTCGCCGCATCCTCGACCAATATCGCACCCTCCCGGACTACTACGGCCCAGCTTGGCAACTCCGCCGCACCTTTGAACCCATCCACGCGGAACGAGTCTCTAACTGGTTTTTCACCCAAGGAGGAAGGGGCGCTTTGCGAACTATGGGTTCGCGCTTGCAAAATATCTTGATTACTTCGGCGATTGTTTCTGTCCTCAGAAGCGTCTACGGCGCACGGGTGCGGACTTTGGTGCTCGCCAACACTCCCGAACGTTTGGGAGAGTGGCGCAGGGGTTTGCAGGACTGTTTGGGGATTACTCGCAGCGATTTTGGCCCGGAACGCGGCATTATTATGTTTGAGTCTCCCGAGGCTTTGGCTCAAAAAGCCGATCGACTGGTGAAAGATGGCAATTTGCCGCTAATTGCGATCGATGAAACTGAGGATTTAATTAGTTTGTCAATGCTGCAATTTCCGCTGTGGCTGGCCTTTGCTCCAGATCCGCAAAGTTTGATGGTTCCTAAAGATTTTTGAATGGGTAATTAGTAATTAGAAACGGGTAATGGTAATCGGTAATTGCTGATTGGACAAGCAAAAAACACACCATACCCGGCAGGGGCGGGTTGAGTTCAGAATCTATGAAACAAGCAACTCGATCGAGGCAAAATCCGCCCTCTCTTTATGAAGGTAAAAAAAACACATTTGCTATGGCAAATTGTAAAAATACACGAAGATTAAATTAAAACATGACTAGCTGGATAGTTTTAAATGGCGCACTTTTAATAGCAGCTTATCTGCTGGGTTCAATTCCGACTGGGTACACCCTGGGTAAATGGATGCTGGGAATTGATATTCGAGAGGTGGGTTCTGGTTCGACTGGCGCGACTAATGTACTGAGGACTTTGGGGAAAGGGCCGGGGTTGGCGGTGTTGCTGGTTGATGTGTTGAAGGGCGTAAGTGCGATCGTCCTAACCCGCTACATTTACTCTGTAGATTTTACCAGTCAGTTAGCGATCGGCGCAGGTATAGAAAATACTTCCACTATCATTCCTTGGATGGCAACTTTAACAGGCTTGTTTGCTGTTTTGGGCCACAGCAAGTCTATCTGGTTGGGGTTTACTGGCGGTAAATCTGTGGCTACGAGTTTGGGAGTTTTGCTGGGTTTGTATTGGCCAGTTGGTTTGGGAACTTTAGGGATTTTTGGAATTGTTTTTGCAGTGTCCCGAATTGTTTCTTTAAGCTCAATTATCGGAGCAATTAGCGTTGCTGGATTGATGTTTGCTTTACATCAGCCGCTGGCTTATGTATTGTTTGCAATTGCGGGCGGTGTGTTTGTGATTGTGCGGCACCGCAGCAATATTCAGCGTTTGTTGAACGGTACTGAACCGAGGATTGGAGAGAAATTGGAAACAGCAGCTAGCGATCAATAATCATATCATGTCCGGTTGATGACCATAACAAAAACCCTTCGTTCTTAGTCCGTTCTCCGGCTGCAGACTAAAGTCCGCATTACAAACTTTACTGATTGCGGTCAATCGAACGGATTTGATATATAGCGGTTCTCAAAAACATGAGGTATGCCAAATTATGCGACGATCAGCTTTTCGCACGGAGGCCGTCTTTACCTCCAGAAACCTCAGAAAGCCTATAGGCACTTGCGATTCCCAATTCGCAATTCCCAATTCCCAATTACCCATTACCCATTACCGGACATACCTCATCTTTACGAGAAAGGCTATAACACCTATTTCCCTAATTCTTGAGAACGCAAATAAGCCACTTTGACTGCTTCGATCGTAGCAGATCGAAAGCCATTACTTTCTAATTTAGCAATTCCGGCAATAGTTGTACCGCCGGGACTTGTCACCCGATCTTTTAATTCGGCGGGGTGCATTCCTGTTTCTTGTAATAGCTTCGCTGTACCGAATACAGTTTGGATTGCTAATTGAGAGGCGATCGCCCGTGGCAGTCCAACACAAACTCCGCCATCTGTCAAGGCTTCGATAAAAATTGCCACATAACCAGGGCCGGAACCGGAAAGCCCAGTCACCGCATCCAGCATACTTTCGGGAACTTCCACGACTTCTCCCACAGCGCCAAAGATGCGTTTTACCAATTCTAAATCGGTTGGTTGCACAAGTTTGCCAGGGGCGATCGCGCTCATTCCCGCCCCCACCGTCGCCGGAGTATTCGGCATCACCCGCAGCACTCCCCGCCCAGGGAAAGCCGGTTCTAGCTTGCTGAGCGGGACTCCTGCTAAAATCGATACTATCAACGCTTCGGGCTGGGAATTAGCCGTTTCTCCATTATTTGCTTGTTGGCGATCGATCGCCACAGCCAACTCCAAAGCTACCGTATCAAACATTTGCGGTTTAATCGCCAAAAACAGCACTTCTGTAGCGGTAGCAACTTCTAGATTGCTTGCTGTTGTAGCGATTCCGTAGGTTTCCGTCAAAAATTCGCGCCGTTGGGGTTGCGGATCGCTGACCAATATTTCTGAGGGTAAATAAACTTTTTGTGCTATGAGGCGCGACAGGAGAGCTTCTCCCATTACCCCGCCGCCGATCGTACCAAATTTGATGTTAGTCATTAGTCAGTTGTCAGTTGTCAGTTGTTAGCTAATGTTAGTGAACTACTCAGCGCTGATGCTATCGCATACAGCGTGGGCTTCTGTCTTCGCAGGGGAGTGCCTCAGATTGGACTTACGCCCCACCTTTGGACTTACCTTCCCTCCAACAGCAGAAACGGCTGTTCCATCCGTCTTTAGCATTCTGATACCTTCATTCCTGATATTTGTTGCAGCATTGCCATCTCTGTCGTGATGAGTGCCACAGTAAGAGCAAGTCCACTCGCGCACATCTAAAGACATTTCCGAGACTTGATGCAAACAAACTGAACAGGTTTTAGAGCTAGGGAACCATCGATCAATTTCTACTAACTTACCGCCTTTGCGGTCTAATTTGTAGCTCAGGAAATTGACAAAAATTCCCCAACCAGCATCAGAAATAGCTTTAGCTAAGCAATGATTACGAACCATGCCTTTAACATGAAGATTTTCTACTATGACAACTTGGTTTTTGTTGACCAGCTTTGCGCTGAGTTTATGCAGAAAATCATGCCGAAAATTGGCTACCCGTTCGTGTATCTTAGCCAGTAATTTTTTAGCTTTTTTGCGAGAATTACTGCCATCCTTTTTACGCGCTAACTTTTGCTGCTTACGCTTGAGATTGTGTTGATGTTTTACAAAATGTTGAGGGTTCTCAAACTTAGAAATCTTAGTGCCATCGGCAACGATTGCAAACTGTTTTAATCCTAAGTCAATCCCAAGGATTTTGCCAGAAGTAGAAAATTCTGGATTTTCACCTTCAATCTCAAATAAAATTGCAGCAAAGTATTTACCTGAAGGGTTTTGGCTAACTGTGACAGTTTTGATTTTTCCGTCAATCGGTCTATGTAATTTTGCTTTGACTACTCCAAGTTTAGGGAACTTGAGTTCAGCGTCAGAAATGACTTGAACATTTTGGGGGTATTGAATCGACTGCTTATGCTTTTTTGACTTGAACTTAGGAAACTGAGCTCTTTTGTCAAAAAAGTTTTTATAGGCAATCGTGAGATTAAGCGTAGCCGCCTGTAGCACTTGACTGTAGCAGTCACTTAACCATTCATATTCCTTTTTTAGGGCTGGCAGTAAAGCATTTAATGCAGATTGTCCAAGCCCTTTGCCAGTCTCTTGATAGACTTCAATCGACTTATTAAGCGCGTAATTCCACCACCAACGAGCGCAACCAAAGCTCTGTGCCAGATGCTTGCACTGCCGATCGGTAGGGTATAAACGAACTTTGACAACTTTGCGTAGCATTTAGTTACTGCTAATTCCTAATTAATAGTAAATATTAGATCAAAGGTTTTGCCGATCTACAAATATCGCAGAGCGAACAAGTGGGCATAGAACCCAATTGTTCTGTACGCTTTTATCCCGGCACTCAACGGACTACCATTAGAGTGGGGGACTTCCCGCTTGTTAGTTAATCTGCAGTCTTGATTCCACAGTTAAGCTGCTTTGCATCTAATTTGACAGTCAATTTTTCTACAATTATTGTGGGATGGGCAGGAGAGCCCGTCTTTGTATTCAATTTAGATGCGTAGCAGCTTATTAGTTGTCAACTGTCAACTGTCAACTGTCAACTGTCAGTTGACAACTGACTAATGACTACTGAGCCATTGGAGCTTGTTCTGCCGGCCAGACAGTCGGTGCAGGAGCAGCAGCAGGGCGGGGGCGTCCTTGGGCTGGGGGCACTTCGTGAACCACACCAGACTGAGTTCTCACTTGCACGCAGCTAGGCGTAAACAAGAAAATGCTTTCGCCAATTCGCTCTTGATGACCGTCAAGGGCGTAAGTACCGCCCGCTACAAAGTCCACAGCTCTTTGCGCTTGGTCTGGATCCATCACAGTTAGGTTCAAAACCACAGACTTGCGCTCTTTCAGCGCTCGAATTGCTGCCGGCATCTCTTCAAAAGTGCGCGGCTCCATTACTACTACTTCCGAAATCCCGTTCATAGCTCCAGGCATTCCAATCACGTTATTCATTACTGACCCTACTCCCCCGGTTGGTGCAACAACATCCGTACCTGTCGATCCTACTACTGACCGCTCCCGCATTCTGCGATTTTGGCGGCGTTCTTCTTCTGCTGCAGCGGCTGCAGCGGCGTTCGGTTCGGGCGGTTGGTAGACGGTTTGAAAACGATCTCCATCCGCTTCGTCGTATTCGTAATCGTATTCACCTTCATTGTTGAAGCCTACAAAATCTCGTAGCTTAGAAAAAATGCTCACCATTTAAGCTCCTTCACGACTGTACTGCCCCGACTATACTCGCGTTGCGGGTTAGCCGCGGGTCGCTAACTACTCTATTTTTAACCCAAGTTGTCCTCTCTTCTAGAGCCAAACAAGCTTGTTCCTAGCCGTATCATAGTAGCACCTGCTTGAATTGCCAAATGATAATCTCCCGACATCCCCATCGAGAGCTGCTGCATTTGGATGTGGGGCAAATTTTGCTGCTGGATTTTATTAGCAAGTTCGCGGGTGCTGTTAAACAATTCTAGGATTTGCGCCTCATCTAATCCTAGCGGAGGTATTGTCATCAAACCTTGAATTTTGAGATTCTGACATTTATTCAGTTCTGGGAGGTCGGCAAGCAGTTCTGGGACTGTCCAGCCGTATTTGTCGGGATCTGGCAACATTTTGACTTGCAGGCAGACTTCCCGAGAGCAGGACTGTTCTCCCGCTATGCGATCGAGCCTAGCTGCCAATTTTAAGTTATCTACAGAATGAATCCACTGGAAATGCTCTAGGGCTTTGGCTGCTTTGTTGGCTTGCAAGTGCCCGATGAGGTGCCAGTTGATGCCGGGTAAATCTTGCAGTTGGTTTTGTTTTTCGACAGTCTCTTGAACCTTGCTCTCCCCAAAATCTCGGATGCCCGCGCCGTATGCTTCGCGGATAGCATCAGTCGATACCTGTTTGGTAACGGCAATTAACCGCACTGATTCGGGCAAGTGTTGGCGAATGCTGTTAATTCGAGAGGTAATGGTCATAGTTGCTCAATGCTCGGAAGTGGAGGGAAGGAAAGTTAGGAACGAAAATTTAATCAGTAGGGCGTGCTGAATTAATTACACTTGCATATCGCCCCAGGGCCCAATCAGCGTCAAGAGTCTTTTTGTAATTAATGATGCCCGGTTACTTAATTTAAACATCTGCTACACTTCTGTGTTTCCAGAAGCGGCGAGGGAAACAGAGGCAGAGCCTGGTAACGAGGAATTTCCTATTACGAAATTCCCAATTACCAATGACTAATGACCAATGACTAATGACCAATGACAGATTTTCGCTATTGAAATGTACGCTGGTGAATGGCTTGCAATTGGTCGTAATCTTTGTATTGCCCGTTGCGGCGGAGCGTTCGCAGGCGAATTTCTACCATCAGGCGAGCGTCGGAGCGGCTGATGGGTTCAAATCTCAGGCCGCCTGGGCCGTTTGTCACTAAGAAGAATAGGCGTTGGGCGTATAGTGTGGTGAATAATTCTTGGCTGTCTTCAACCTGGGATACCCTGAAGAGGAGGCCGAAGTTTGGATGGTTCAGGTAGGTTTCTGTAGTCATTTATGCTCACAGTCGATCGATTTTAGTTTAAAGATTTAGATTTTAGATTTAAGTTTCGCTGGGGAATCACGGGAGGGGGTTGTTTTCTGGCGGGGTACAAAGGGCGATCGCCCTAGCGGTTCAGTAGTCTCCGTCGTGGCTGAAGCTCGTGCTGCTGCTGTTCCGTGCAGTTGCACGTTTGGAGCACCGCGATCGTCTCGCCGAACTTCCACATCTGCATATCGTATTCCCCGCCATCGGGTGCCTAGAGCTTTGACAACAGCGTCCTTGGCGGCCCAGCAGCTAGCTGGTTGCAGGAAACTCGATTCATTTTACCTTTAATGCTGCTGTGTTGAGAATTTTATTGCCCGCAATCCCTGCGTTCGGCGGGCGTGTAAACTTTTTCGAGGAAGCGCGATCGCCCAACGGGTCTAATGCGGCGTCAACTACCCATCAATCACTCAATCCCCCAATCTAAAATCTAAAACTTGTTCCCTCGCGAAGTCGAAGAATCTAAAATCTAAAATCCTAACTATCCCAACCCCAAACCAAGCGGGCGCTCCAGAGAAGGATCAAGCAACCGAGGGCGATCCAGTCTCGGATTTTGAAGTGCAACTGATGCCATTCTACACGGTGTCGATCGGGACTTGTGAAGCCACGAACAGTCATGGCGCTGGCTATTTGTTCGGCTCGCAACAGCAAATTTTCTAACAGCCGCTCGGCGATGAGCAACCAAACTTGAGCGGCGCGGCGAAATCCGAGTTTTTTCCAGTTTATGGCTCTGGTGCTGACCGATCGCACTAAATTTTGTATTTCTTCCAATACTAGGGGAATGAAGCGCAAAGATAACGTTAATGTTAGCGCTATTTCGGTGACAGGCCAGTGCAAGCGGCGCAGCGGGCTCATTAAATTTTCAATAGCGCAGGTGATTTCTTCGCTGGCTGTGGTGAGTAGATAGAGGTTGGTGCTGTAAATTACTGTGAAAAATAAGGTGCTGACGTTGATAGCTAAATCTATGGATTTGCGGGTGATTGTGATCGGGCCGCCTTTAAATAAAACGTAACGGTAGTTTGTGGGTTGGGGGAGTTTAGTTTGCGGTTGAGATTTGGAATTTTGGGTTGGGGAGTTTGAGCCTAAATTAAAAGGTTTGTACCACGCTTTCGGCTCTGGAGGGGGTGGAAGGGTTGCGGGCTGTTGGGAAAAGGTTAATTCGTCGGCGGGGATGCGGGGCTGGTGTTCTGAGGGGAGTGCATCGGGGGCGATCGCGCTGAGGCAAAATACTAAAAGGCAGAATAGCAGCAGCAGTCCCATTTGCTGTTTCCACACGCGCAGGGGAATGGCTGCGGTTAGTGTCAGTACGATTAACATTGCTACTAGCATCAACCGCCAAGCGGGGTTGGCGAGTATGGGCGCGATTAGGAATGTCATCAACCAGGCTAGTTTGACGCGGGAGTCTACGCGGTGCAGCCACGTTACGGGTTGTTCTAGGTAAAGTCCTATCGGGAGCGATCGAAGTAAATCCATGTTGCGATTTTAGATTTTAGATTTTAGATTTTAGATTTTAGATTTTTTGATTGTTTGAATTGTTTAATTATTTGATTGGACTTTATTTTATTGTTTAATTTTTGAGGGAAAACTTTTTTGGTTGGGGATTTGAGATTATTTTATTTGCGACTTGCTGTTGGGTTCTTAGCAATTAAAGTTTTGATTGAAGCAACTGTCATTGCTAAAATTTCATTCGTTTCTGACATGATACTCCTCAAATTAGTGACATCTACTAATTTAGCTTCAACTATCAGCTCCATCCAGTAAAGACATTCATCTGCTTCTTCTTCCACTATTCTGAGTTTTGCAATTAAGTCTGCTGTCTCTCTAGCGCGACAAGCTGCTCGATAGTTAGCCCCTACAGAAGTTCCTGAACGAATTAACTGCTTGCCAATTACCTCAGAAACGGTATTTTTGGGCAGTGAACTTACTAGCTTAATAAGTCTTAATGCTAGAGCCTTCGTTCTTTGTTTAAACTCTTGTTCGTCCATCTTGGGATTTTCGATTTTCGATTTTTGATTTTTTCATTGGAATTTTAAATTTTAGATTTTAGATTGGGTCTTTGACATTGGGATTTTGCAATTGTTTGATTTTTGATGAAACAAAAAAACGCAATTCATTAATTTTATTATTAAATTGCGTTTTTTCTTCAATCTAAAATCCAAAATTACTTGACTCGGAGTGCTCTGTTTGTTGTGCTGACTTCGGTGGCTCGAACTTTTTTGCCTCTCCACAGCAGCCGCATTGGTGTGCCGGTAAAGCCTAGGTGTTTGCGGAATTGGCTTTCCATGTAACGGCGGTAGTTTTCGGTGAACCGTTTGGGATCGTTGACAAACAATGCAATTGTTGGTGGCTGCGATCGCACTTGGGTTCCGTAATAGATTTTACCTTGTTTTCCTTGGCGGGTAACTGGCGCTGAGTGCCAGCTTGTGGCTTCTTCTATGACTTCGTTAATCACGGCGGTTGGGACGCGACGCTTGTGTTCGTCGGAGGCTTTGTCTACTAATTCAATGATTTTTTCAACTCGCTGTCCGCTCATGGCGCTGACGAAAATCATTTCTGCCCAGTCGAGGAAATAAAGTCTGCTTCTTACTTCTTTTTCGTACTCGTAGATGGTGTCGTTGTCCTTTTCTATGGCATCCCATTTGTTGATGACCATGATGCAGGCTCGACCTTCTTGGCTGATGCGATCGGCTAATTTTTGGTCTTGATCCGTAACGCCATCAATTGCGTCAATTACTAGCAGTATAACGTCGGCGCGGCGGATGGCTTTGAAGGCGCGGTTGATGCCGAAGAATTCTGCACCGTATTCGACGTTTTTCTTTTTGCGAATTCCGGCGGTGTCGATCAGGCGGTAGGTTTGACCGTTGCGTTGTACTATGGTGTCGATCGCGTCGCGGGTTGTGCCGGAAATTGGGCTGACTATGGCGCGGTTTTCTCCGAGAAATGCGTTTAGCAAGCTCGATTTTCCGACGTTGGGACGACCGATAATTGCTACTTTAATTTCATCTACTTCTGGCTCTATTTCTGTGGGAAGGTGAGTCATTAGTTCGTCTAGCAATTCGCCGGTGCCGTTACCGTGAATCCCGGAAATTGGGAAAGGTTCTCCTAGTCCCAATGTCCAAAAGTCTGCTGCTTGGGTGAGTCCGGTATTTTCCGATTCGCACTTGTTGACGGCTAGAATGATGGGGACTTTTTGCAGGCGCAGCCAAGATGCGATGGATTCGTCGCCGCCTGTGAGTCCGGTTTTTCCGTCTACTACGAAAATGGCTGCGCTGGCTTCTGCAAGCGCCGCCAGTGCTTGTTCCCGGATTAATGGCAGAAATTCGGTTTCGTCGTCGAATACTAGCCCGCCTGTGTCTACAATTTGATATTCGCGATCGCCCCAGTATGCTGGTCTGTAGGTGCGATCGCGCGTGATTCCCGGTTCGTCGTGGACGATCGCGTCTTGGCTGTTGGCTAAACGGTTGACTATCGTCGATTTGCCTACATTGGGGCGTCCAATAATAGCAACTATAGGTAGAGGCATAAATGTAGCAGCAATTATGCTGCGCCGTAATTTTGAGCTTTAGTCTCTGATTATAGGGGAATCTGACTGAAATGGACAGACTTATTTCTCTCTTGGGGTTAGCGGTTTTTGTCGCTTTGTCCTAGGCATTTTCAGTTTCTCGGCGCGCTGTTAAGTGGCTTCCCGTACTTTGGGGAATTGCTTGGCAGCTAATTTGGACAATTTTGATTCTCAAAACTGCTCGTGGTTTGGCGCTATTTACATTTTTAGGAGATTTAGTCACCCAGTTTCTAATTTTTTTATATAGCGGAGCAAAGTTTTTATATGGAGAAAAATTGATGGAGCGTTTTATCGCTTTTGCAGTGTTGCCGACTCTCATTGTTTTCTCTTCGTTTATCACCATAAACGATTTCTGAACGATCGGCAATTATTCCGATTTATGCTTTGCTTTGTGCAGTTTTTCTAATATTGCTTCCATCGGGATTCAAATTTGGGGGATTGGTGCGATCGCGCTATCGCATCAGGGCGATTTTGCTCGGTTGGGCGCGATCTCAAATCCTCTCTTCATCGGAATAGTAAATTCACTGTTGACCGTTAACTGTTAACCGTTAACCGTTAACATCATGAGGATTGCAACCGGAATTGATATGAGGACGATGATTGCTGGTTCTGTGGCTTGTTTTATGACTGCTTGCATGGCGGGAATGCTGCTGTCAATTTTTTGAGTTTTGTCAGGTGATTGTGGCGGACTCTACTCGCAAGTTTATTAAATAAAAGTTAAAATTTAAGGCTTGATAGTTAAAATATGATATTACCTTAAATGTTCGGGAAGCACAATATCTAATTTGAGCGATCGGCTATTATTGAAAATAAGCAGGAGTTTAGTTTGTCACAACAGTATATAGAAACTGGAAACTAAATTCTTCTCAAAGTCAAATAAATAGGTGGTGTACGATGGCTGTTCTGCAACTAGAAGACGGTACGACATACAGCGATATTTGCGCGATCGCCAGCAAACTCGCTATTTTAAATATTGAGGTCGATCGCCTGCTAACGAAAAAAAATCCTGCGGTTCAAGAAATTCTCATCCAAGACATTCTCAGCCTCACAGAAAAACAGCAGATTCTCTCAGCATTTAACAGCAAGTTTGAACAGTTAAAGCGCACAAGCGGATGTCAGTGGTGCGACTTAAAAGTGCTGCATCCCGGTTCGCCGCAAATTTACCCACTCATGACTCAAAGCGATCGCACTCACACCCACGCAGATGCAGAAGTTCTTCATGTGTTAGCTGGCGAATGTGTTTTTGGATTTGTGTATCCTAACGGATCTCAGGTACAATTAATGTTACAAGCTGAAGAATACATAAAAGTGCCATCCAATACCGAACATTGGTTTTATTTGACTCCGTTGCTTTACTTGAAAGCTGTGCAGTATTACACCACCGCTCAAGGTTGGGTTCCTCAGTATACTAACCGGAAACTCAAAATTAGAAATTAAATCAGATATCGGACGGCGATTGAAATCGCTGCTATACAAGCGATGTCCGCCTCCGCGGACTAATAAGAAATAATGACAATACTCGGCGATTGAAATCGCTGCTATACAAACGATGTCCGCCTCCGCGGACTAAGAAATTAAGGATTAAATGCTGTCTGCAGCAGTTAGAGTGAAAGATGATTTCAAATCCGTTAGTATCGGAATAGTAAATTAACAGTTAACAGTTAACAGTTAACATCATGAGGAATGCCACCGAAATTGATATGAAGTATCGATCGAGTCCTCAATCTCAAATCTCAAATTGACTAACTTTTAACCTTATTGAAAAAAGCTATAATTCAGTGGTTCTGGTGATTTCAATTTCTTCGCAGCGCTGCAATAACGCTTCTATTTCCTGAGCGAGCAAAATTACTTCCGGCCAAGAAGAACCGTTGATTAAATCTTGGGCGTGAGCTAATTTGTTTCTCAATGCTTCTGCTGACTTTAAAAAACGCTCTCCGTAACGCTTGGATTTGAGCCCCAGCCGATCGATTATTTCGGCATTCGTCAGGATTAAATCTCGCTTGTCGCAGAATTGCAGATAATCGATTAAGTCAATTGCTTCATTTCGCGATCGCCCCAATCCCCAAAGATGTTTGGCCGCTAAAATACGATCGCCCTTAAGCGAATTTTGCCACGAATCTTGGGGAAAATAGATCCGCACAATCCGCAATAAATTCATTTCTAGCAGCGTCACCAACCCAAACAGCAACATCCGCACCGGTGCTTTTTGCAAATCGCCACAGGTGACAATCCCGTTGATGCGGTTGCTTTCCAATACAAACAATCTCGGTTTTTCTCGCAGCAGCGGCAACAATTCCATCAGCGGAGTCGCGGCGGCGATTAATTCACAGGGGTGAAAAATTTGCTGGTAGTCGCTACATTTACCTGTGATTAAATGCGATCGTTCTATATAACCGCAAACAGTGCCGTTTTCTTCGATACCCAGCACGTCAAAATCCCGGGCCTCCATCCACGATCGCAATTTAGCTGCATCTTCGTCAGCGGGGACAGACTTTAGCGGTTCCGCCAAGTATTTAACAGTAATGCTGTCTTTGAATAAATCCCGCAAGTCGGCGGAACTTGATTTTAAATGTTTCATCTATTTTAAATTACACAAAAATCTGTAATTGTCGATCGCCTCCTCAATTGGGAAACTTCCGTCTTTCAACTAATTTATTTATTTGCTAATTCCGGGCAATAATGGTTAGCTGCAAGAGTGGTAATAATATCGGCATCAGCCAGAAAACTTTCTTTGACATTTGGATTTTCGATGCTGAGAGATTGTCCGATCGCCCTTAATTTAACTTCCGCCAAAGAAAGTCCCGATTTTGCATCCGCACACATTTTTTTAGCTGCGGCAATTTTTCTACCGGGGGTTCTTTGGATTGCTTGCAGTAAATTGCCCGTTGCTTCTGGAGAGTAGCTTTTTGCTAAGCGTTTGTAGTCTTCAATAAATTTCCCATCGTTTCCTGTAAGTTGAATTGATTCTTCAGGCGAACACAACTGATTTAAGTTAATCACTTCTCCCGCTGAGTTAACCAAAAAACATCCTTCGTGTTCTTGGGCGATCGCGCTTTTGTCGCTAGGTACAAATTGTATAATAACGGCGCACATCACAGCAGTTAAGCGCCAGTA
Source organism: Microcoleus sp. S36a_B3 (assembly GCF_036700745.1). NCBI lineage: Bacteria > Bacillati > Cyanobacteriota > Cyanophyceae > Oscillatoriales > Microcoleaceae > Microcoleus > Microcoleus sp. S36a_B3. Next base: position 58,419 of record NZ_JAUBPN010000022.1, read on the forward strand.
ATTTAGCATAGCATTCACCTTATTTAGTTGGAATTTTAAACCGCTTAAGGACTCGCATTCCTTACTACGAACCTAAATTCAGTTTGTAGTGAAAACGACCGTCCGCAAAACCGCCCGGACTCGCATTCCTTACTACAAACCGAATTGTCGATATCAAACAAGCATTTCATTATTTAGGGAACTTTTCATTAACAGCAAACATCCCCCTTCACTGAGCGGCGAATGTATGGAACCGGGAACCGAATGAATGTAATCGCCTTGATGACAAACTTCCCCTTCTACAATTAAATCTCCTTCTAATACAAAGACTTCTTCCGATGCCGCGTGTCGGTGCAGCGGAAAACTTGCCCCCGGTTCCAGTCGCATCAAGCAGGTGATTTCGCGCTTTTTCTTATCAAAAGAAAGCTTGCCGATCCAAACTCCGGGAACTCCATAAGGTTTCCATTTGACATCGCCCGATCGCACAATTAAAGAGCGAGTATTATTCTCAGTTTTCTCGGTAACAATTGGCGGTAAATTGACTGATTCTGCCGGAGTAGGCGGCAGTTCGGCTATACGCTGCAACAGGCGGTTTTTCAGGTCGGCGGCGACGGGAACTGGAGGGGCTGTGTAGGCGATCGCAGAAATTGCTGATTCCAAGACCACCCGTTCGCTTTCCAGTTCTGGCGATTTCTGCAATTTCTCTGCAAGTGCGCGACTTTCTGACTCGTCGATCGTATCGAGAACTTGAAAAACTGCAAGCATATTAAACTCCTCATCCGGCATCATTTCCATTTTAGATTTTAGATTTTAGATTTGCGATTTTAGAGTGTTTTTTTCGCACTAAATATCGAAAATTGGAGATGCCATAATTTTCGATTGAGGTTAGACAATTTAACTTGTGTTTTTGTGACAACCTAAATTTCTTCACTCAAAGCTTGACGCAATTTAGAAAGACCCAAACGAATTCTGGTTTTGATTGTACCTGTCGGAATACCAATTTTAGTCGCGATCGCCGCACAAGTCAGTCCTTGGTAGTAGGCGAGTTCGATCGCAATTCGCTGTTCTGCGGGCAATTTTTCTAGCGCTGCTTTGACTCGTTCCCTGCGTTCTTCGATTATTGCATCTTCCATCGGTTCTGGAAGGCTCGAAGAAGGAATTTTTGCATCTTCCAGACAAGCTTCGGCCGCCCGGCCTGTTCGCTGCAAAACTCGGAGTCTATCGAGGGAACGACTGCGGGTAAGCATGAACAACCACGTATCCGCTCGACTGCGAGAAGGATCGTAAGTTGCTGCTTTTTGCCAAATTTGGGAAAACACATCTAATACCACTTCTTCCGCTTCTTCTACCGAACCCAGGATTTTGTAAGCTAGTGCATAACTTTGGCGACCGTAGCGATCGTAAAATTGAGCTAATGCCGTTTGGTCTTTCCGGGCAATCTGCACTAAAAGCAGCGATTCATCGCTGGACTTCTGGCCTGTCATCTCAGTGTACCTAAAAAATTTTGTTTTGAGTGTACAGATCCAAAATTAAATATTTGGCGTATATCACTATAGAACATAATTGTAAGTCAATTGGGGATGCGATCGTAAGTATGCCTTGACGGGCTAATTTTGTCATGCTTTAAATTGTCCCGCTCCCGATTTATATTGCACTTTTGTCACCTTTTTTGTTAACTTTTCAAACCTAGCAATACGTTCTATGCAAAATGAAGAAATAGCTTTATCTCAAATGTCTAAAACTCGCCATACTTATAATTTGCGATCGCGCCGCGCTGCGCTTGCAGGTGGTGCTATTGCCGGGTTAGCTGGCGCTTTGGGCATTTCGCTGCTTGGGGAAAAGGCGATCGCCGCCACTCCCGATGACAACAAAAATGATGCTGCTATTCTCAACAACGCACTTTTTTACGAACATCAGGCAATTTGGGCCTACAGTTTTGCAGCAGGGAAGCTCACAAATACTGATGTTGGCAAAGCAGTCTTAGCCCTAGCACTTCGCAATCAAAACGACCACAAAGAGCACCGAGATCTTCTCGCTTCTGCGGTGAAAAATTTGGGCGCAAATCCCGTGACAGCCGAGTCGAGTTACGACCTTTCATCATACATCAATAAGAAGGAGGGAAATATAGATTCTGATGTAAATATTGCTAAATTAGCCCTGGCTTTAGAGACCGATGCTGCGATCGCCTACACTGTGGAAGCTGCCAAGTTGAAGACTCCGGGTTTGATTACTGCAGGAGCTAGCATCGGCATGGCAGAAGCAGCCCACGCAGCAGCTATTCGCGCTACTTTCAAGGCTTTGGGCATGAATCTGGAAATTGTACCTGCTGCTTTTGTTAGTAGCAACAACCGCAACAGTTGGGTGCTGACGGTCTAGTTTTTAATACTTAATATTTCTGCACAGATCCAAAATTGCCAAACCTTCGTATACTAACTCGTATACTGATAGCACAATAATCGGCAACAGCACCAAAGCCCCACAGGTTGAAAGGTTGAAACCTTTTGCTAAAAAAATACAACCCGCAAACGCGGGTTATTTGCCATTGATTTGTCCAAAAATCCCATTGAAATAAAGGTGCTAACTGTGAAACTAACAAAAAAGTTTCGTAAAACCATACTAGCTATTGAATTAGCTCTAATTGTTGTATTAACTCCAGGGATAATTGCCGCTTCCGATCACGACGACGGCGAAGTCGATATCAAAGGTCGAACTGTTAATTTAACAGACTTGTACGTATATCGCGAAAAAGACCAAAATTCCAGTGCTGCGGACGGGGATTTAATATTGACAATGAATTCAAATCCTAGGTCTGTAGCGCGCTATCAATATTATTTCAGCACTACAGCCCTCTACCAATTTAACATCTCGCAGGTAGGTGATGTTAATTCTACACCTACTGGACGCGCCGATACCATCTTGCGATTTGCCTTCAGTCCGCCTAACAATCAAGGTATGCAAGCGGTAGCCATAACTGTTATTCGCAACGGCTCGGAAACAACTACTAAAACGACAGTTAATGGTGGACTAATTGCCACAACTCCGCTAAATTCTAATGCTGTTTTGAATACAGTACCTGTGAACGGTTCTAACTTAACTGTATTTGCAGGTTTGCGGGAAGATCCATTTTTCTTTGATGTAGAACAATTTTTCCGAGTCCGCGCTGGGGCTTTGGGCACGGGGGCGAAAGTAGGTTTCAAGCCACCGAATCAAGCGATCGACTTTACAAAAGGTTACAACGTCAATACAATTACCGTCCGCGTTCCAAAAGCGTTTTTGCAAGCAGGAACTGGGGCGAATACTTTTGATGTTTGGTCAACAATTTCGATCCGGGATGGAGTTGGCGGTTTCAAACAATTCGAGCGCTTGGCGAGACCTGCAATTAACGAGGGTTTGGTAGTTACTCCCGCGTTTATGGAGGCATTTAATAGTATTTCTCCGAAATTGGATTTGAGCGCTGCTGCTGCTCCAGTGCGGCAGGAAGCTGTTGCTACTCTGAATGCTGTGGATCTTTTGGATGGTAGCGATAATGTAGATCCAAATGCGATCGCCGGAGCTTTCTTACCCGATGTCATGCGGATCGATACCACAAAACCCAGCGGCTACGGTAGTGCGACAAATGCTCAAGGAAGTTTGATCGGAGGTCGTATGCTGATGGACGATGTTATTGATATCACTCTGGGAGCTTTGGTAGGTTCTCCAGTTGGCGATAATGTTTCATATAACGGAACTCCCGGAAACGCGGCTCAGGGACACAAGCCGTTAGAACCGAATTTTCCTTATTTGGCTTTGCCGAATTAGTTATTGGTTATTGGTTATTGGTTATTAGTAATTAGTAATTAGTAATTGGTGATTGGTGATTGGTGATTGCTTGTTGGCTAATGACATATAGCGGTTCGATCGCGTGGTGAGGATAGCCCTATGCCCTATGCCCTAGGGTGCCTCATCTTTTTGAGAAATGACTATCTAAAATGCTTTTTTTTTACGGCAGATGAACGCTGATTAACGGGGATGTATGAAAACTAAAACAGGACAAGTAATAAAATCTGATGTTTTTTGGTGGTGGTTATTGATAGCAGTTCCTGTTGTGGGTATTGCTGTTATTAACATTCCCCCAAATCTGCGTCTTATTTCTGATTTATTTGCCGAGAAAACTCCGGCTAATCTTGATGCAAATTACCGCTACCATTTTTTTGACGCTCTCAGAAATAATCCCAGTCCAAAGGAAGCGATTAAGCAAGAAATTGCTTTTTATCAGCAGCGATTGGCTGTGGATTCTCACAGCGGTTTGAATCGGGCTGCGTTGGCGGGAGTTTATCTAAAAATGGCTCGCGCAACTGGGGAGGGTGGTTGGTTTTTATTGGCGGAACAGGCGGCCGAAAGGTCGATCGCCGATTTGCCTTTTGACAACAAAGGTGCGCTGTTGGTTTTAGCTCGAATTGCTGAAGCGAGACACGATTTTGCTAGTGCTTTGCGCTTGGTGAAACAGGTGGGTTTTAATAATGAAGATGCGATCGCCCTTTCGGTTACATCTAACTTGGCGATGGGAAAAGTTAGTGAGGCAAACACAGCCGCAGAAACCTTAGTTAATCGGATTCCTAACTTAGGTTCTCTCACATTAAGAGCGTTAGTGAGAGAGGCGCAGGGCCGAGATGCTGAGGTTTTGCAGGATTACCGACAAGCAATGGTGGCGGAGGAACCCGGAGAGATTGCGGGATCGGCGCGGGTCCGATCGCTCTTGGGTCGATTTTACGCGCGTCGCGGGCAGTTTGTGCAGGCGAAAGCGCTGTTTTTGGAATCGCTGCGGTTGGTGCCTCGAAACCCGCTAGCGCTGATTTATTTGGCGGATTTGGAAACCAACCAGGGCAATTATCGGGAAGCGGAGGCTAGTTACAGTAAGGTTTCTGCCTATGCTGGCGGTGCTGCGACGGTGTACGATCGCCTTGTGGATCGCGGTATGGCGAGGGTGAAGGAGTTGCAGGGAGATGCGCGATCCTCCAAGCGACTGCGCGACAAAGCAGAAGCGGGGCTGCGACAGGAACAGGCTTCTGGATCTCGCGGTTTCGGACACCGGCGCGATTTGGCGAGTTTGCTGTTGGAAAAAGGTCGATCGCAGGATGTCGCCGAAGCGCTGCTGTTAATGCAGGATGAGGTAAAAATCCGCAGGGATGCTGTGACGTTGGATATTTACGCCAAGGCGCTTTCTAGCACTGGGGAATGGCAAAAAGCCGATCGGGTGATGGCCGAAATAATGCGATCGGGCATTCGCGATGCGGGTATCTTTTACCGGGCTGGTGCGATCGCCCGCACATTAGGAAAAGATGCTGAATCTCGCGCTTATTTTCAAAAGGCTAAAGAAACAGATCCGAGTTTTGACGGGCGTGATGGCAAAACATTAAGTTTAGGAAGTTTTGAATTTTAACTAATAACGAGTACCTACTACAAAATCTCAAGCTATTAGTCAGGGAATAAATCCCCCGATCGCCTCCTGAAAAACCCACAATATTTCACAAAATCAACTTGTTTTAAAATTTAAAAATATGCCCAAAAAGTTACGTAAATCCTACAAATACCTCATTCTTTTATCCCTCACCCTATTACTATTTCTCACAACATCAACCAAACCAGTTTACTCGCACTGGTCAGACTTATCCGTCGCAGAAATAATCGTCAACGATTTCCAAACCGAAGTAACATTAACTTTTCCAACCGGCTTAACAAAATTCGCCGACGACAATCGGGACGGCCAGCTACAAGCAGCCGAAGTTCGCAGCCACAAAAAAGAGCTAGAAAAGTTTTTCAGCCAACAAATTCGCATCACCAACAGCAGCAAACTTCAAGGTTCATTAACAGTAAATCCGCTAGAATTAGCCAGTAAAACCGCCCATTTAATCCAGCAAACTAATACCCACAGCACATTAATCTTAAACTACACTTGGCCCGCTTATAGTGTCATTTCCAAACACGAAAAATTGCGGATTAACTACAATCTATTTTTACCCGGAGTTGCTACAGCTAGCTGTCAAGCTACCATCGTGGAAGCCGGTGCTGTTAAAAGCTTTGTATTTACAGCCCAAAACCGGGAGTTTTTGTTAACAGGAAATGAATCTATCTGGGATACAGGTTGGAGTTTGCTGCTAGCAGTAGCCGGAGCATTTGTCTGGGGATGCGTGCACGCCATGTCGCCCGGACATGGAAAAACCATAGTCGGCGCTTATTTGGTAGGTTCGCGGGCTACTCCGATGCACGCTTTATTTTTAGCAGCAACAACCACAATAACTCACACTGCGGGGGTGTTTGCAGTCGGCGGAATTACTCTTTTCGCTTCCAACTTAATCGAACCAGAAAAACTCGATCCTTGGCTGAGTTTAATCTCCGGCTTATTAGTAGCAGTCATCGGCTTTAAGTTACTTTCAGAAAGAATCAAAACAAGGTTAGTAACGGGGACGACAGTCCGCAAAAAATCAAAAAATCAAATTCTTACCACGATCGGCTTAAATAAATTCCTAGAAAAAATCAGGTTCGTAGTGAGGAGTTTAGTTCGCAAAAAAACCAGGACTGTCGTCCTGAATACGAACCTTGAAGAACCAGTAAATCTGCTCAATAGAGGAACTTGGGAAAGAGAATTTAAGCCAGTAAAATCAGATATCTCTCAGCACTACCACCATCACGGAGACGGGCGCTTGCACTCACATTTGCCCCCCGGTGCTGACGGCGATCCAATTACTTGGAAAAGCTTATTATTGTTGGGAATTTCGGGGGGATTGTTGCCTTGTCCTTCTGCTTTGGTGATGCTGTTGAGCGCGTCTGCTTTGGGGAATGTAGGTTTGGGAATGGCGCTAGTGGTAGCCTTTAGTTTGGGATTGGCTTTGGTGCTGAGCGCGATCGGATTAATCTTAGTTTATGCGAAACGGAATTTTGATAAGCTACCAAAACAGATAACAGCCGTGAAGTTTCTGCCGGCTTTGAGCGCGATGTTAGTAATGTTTTTGGGATTGGGAATTTCGGGACAAGCAATGTGGAAAATATGGGCGGCGAATCAATGGGTAGCTGGCGGATAATACAATTTTAGATCCTAGGGTGCGTCAGTTTTGATGATGTTCTAATCTGATGTCCGGTCAATTACCATAACAAGGTGCGCGCGTGCGGACAATATCGCGCAATAGGTGGCGGACTTCAGTCCTCACTACGAACCTATTTTATCGTTGTCAATCTACCAGACGCGATATGAACAATCAAAAATCTCTCTGCTGATTCATATCGTTTCCGGTTGCATCGGAATGAGGTTAACAGTCAACAGTCAACAGTGAATTTACTATTCCGGTGAAGAGAGGATTTGATATCAATTGACCAAGTAATATTAGTTCCAACCCTACAAAATCGCGAGATTTAACTAATTTGGCAGAAATTTTTTGCCCGTAATAGCATTGAAATGGGTAGGAAATTCCTACCCATTCAAGATTCAGGTCGCAGTATGTTTATTAATAATTTTGGCTAAATCCGGTATGCCATTTTCTACGTAAGTCTTAGCTGATGGGCGGAGTTTGGCATAGGCACCTTTAACAACTGCTCTTGTGCTGTTATCGGCTTTTTTGTCACTGATTTGGAGCAATTGGTTTGCTACTTCAGCTTTTCTTTCAGCAAAATATTCGACTGGGTTGCCATTGTTTACAGCTTCAGTCCACATGGGGTCGAGTGCGATCGAGATTTCTGGCAGAATTTGATCGACGACTTGAGCGCAATAGTCAGCCCGTATCCCTTTGACAGTAGAGTAGGCGGCTTTCAGAGCCAAACCGCCCAATCCCGGCGCTGCTGCAACTTGTTTCTCTATCAACTGTACGCAGTCATCAACAAAATTGTCTCTGTTGTTTTCATTCAATAAAATATCGCTAAGTGCCATTTTTGCTCTCCTTGATTTAACAGTGAATGTGTTTATTAGCTTCAAGTTCCTTCAGAAAATTATATATCTATTTCGATCCTTTACTGAAGTTTGCACAAGCATTTTAAGCCTTGAGTGTTGATAACTGGCAACCTAATGTAAGATTTGTCTGAGGTTGTGGCAATTAAGATGCGATCGGCTATTCCTGATTTACCTACTGTTCGATCGCTGGAAACGCAAATCCTGATTAATTGATAATCAGGACTGAAGTCTGAATGATGAAACCTCTAAATTGTCAAGACTAAAATACAAAACAGAACAGCTTGCATAAAATATGAGAGAGAGGCTGTGCCTTTGGTTCGATCGCACTTGCACCTCTCATTTTTCCCCTCTGAATTAGGATTCGACGTTCTGCTGTGCGGACAAAGGTGCTCCAACCTGGGGCAGTTGTATGGTTTGTGTCGGCAGATCGCTCGATCGCAATACAAGATTTTTCGGTAGCTTGGAGGCAGTGCCGACTCCAGCAAAAATTTGAAGCGATAAGGTTAAAGCCGCAGCTAACAACAATTTTTCTAACATGACACTACCTCCAATATCTATGCCCCTAGGCATAATTCCTCCAACACCTATACCCTACAGAACATCTTCTACCGCAAGTGCGATCGTACCGGCATAGTTAAGTGACACGCATCACTACCGAGTAGGGGGTGAGACCAAGAAGGGGTGAGAAGCGCTTCGACTTCGCTCCGAGGGTAAAGAGGTAGAGATTGGGAAAGTAGGGAAAATCTTCACGCTTGAGCTTTACGGTCAACATCCACCCGTTAAATCCTTTAAATCCGTTAAATCCAGGACACTAATCCGCTGCCGAACTTGCTTCCAAATAGATAATTGGTCTACAGAAAGAAGCCGTTGAGTGTCTCACAAAGGTAGAATTAGCGCGTAGAAGTTATTTGACAAAGCGGAGGTACCGACAAGATGCTTGCATATATTCTGGCGTTAGCGGTCGGTCTAGGCAGCTTCAGTATTTACATGGCGGCCTTCTTTTTTCCAGAAGTTCACCGCAAAAGTGATTTTACCTGGAGCGGGGTAGGACTTTTTTATGCGTTAATTTTATGGACTTGTGCGGGGCGAATTACTGGTGCTCTCCTGCTGGGTCAAATGGCGGGCGTAGCTATGTTGGGCTGGTTGGCTTGGGAAACCCTGACTTTACGCAGGCTGGTGACACCCGTCGCTCAGCAAACGCCGATTCCCGTGCCGGCGAATTTGGCCGGGGCGATGGGCGGGCCACTATCGGGTTTGTTTGGTAAAAAACCAGAACCCGCAGGGAAAAAACCTAAGTTTGTTCGATCGCCCAAACCGAAAACTGATGTAGTTCCAGCACCCGCTGTGAATCCGACTGAGGTAAAGGTAAAAGAACAACCGGCAACTCCCTCAATCGCTGAAGAAATTGCCCAAAGCGCGATCGGGTCTGACTTAACCATTCCCCAAGACAAAACACCTGCAATTGCAGAAATACCAGTATTTTCCGTGGAAACTCCTGCTGTTGAGACTTCAGCAGACCCAGCAGAATCAGCCACCAGCTTCACTCCTCTACCTCTACCTATAGAATTTTCAGAAATTGCCGCCCCAGCAACTGTGGAGCCAGCAGAGGCTAAGCCAGAGCCTCAACTGCAGCCTGAAACAGACGATTTTGAGGAGATTTGGAGGGCGAAGGCTAAAGAGTCCGAGTCTGTTGTTAGTTCGACAGCCTCAACGGTGACCCCAACGGCGACACCAACGGCGACACCAACGGCCAACTCAACTCCAGCCAAAACAGCTAAAAAATCCGGCGGTTTCGCAAGTCTGTTCGGCAATATCAAAAATAGTATCGGCGATATCTTGGGACGGGGTGCGAGTAAAAACAAGTCTGATAAAAATACTCCGGCGACAACAGCCAAAAAGACTCCCGATCCGATCGCGTCCGATCAAAATACTCCGGCGACAACAGCGCAAAAAACTTCCGATCCGATCGCACCGGAACCTAAAATAACAACAATTCCTACACCGGATATCGATCGGGTTCTCGAATCTGAATTAGCCGAAGTCGCGCAAGAAGTGAAAGCCGAAACCAGCAACACTGTCGTTGAAACCAGCCAAGCAGTGCCATTTCCCACCGATTTAGGAGCAATGGCCGAGTTGATGGTGGCCGAAGCCGCGAGTGTTCCCAAAATAGAGGAAACTCCAATTTTAGACACAGCCTCCCCTGAAACTCAGACAGCGCCGTTGATTCCAGAAACAGCGGAGACAGCAGTGGATGAAGCGGAAACAGCCTCCGGCGTAACGGAAGCAGAAGCCCCTGCTGTATCTATAGAAATGACTGTGGTGGAAGTGGCGGAGCCTGTAGAGGTAGAAATACCGGGAGAACCGGGGTTGAGCGTGCAAGTGGAAACGATTTCAGTATCAAAAATCTCGATCGAATCCACAGAAGAAAAACCATCTTCCCAGGAAGAACCACCGGAATTGATTCGCCCAAATCCCCCCGCTTCCGAGCCAGTCGAAGCTGCTAAACCGCCCGTAGAATCAAAATTTGAGAATATATCCGGCGAAGATCAGCCATCATCTTAAGCCAAAAAGCCAAAGGTAGAAACCAGAATTTTTTTGATTCTGGTTTCTACTTTTTGCTTTTAAGACTTATATCATGTCCGGTCAATTACCATAGCAAAAACAGAATAGGGCATACCTCACCACGCGCTCGAACCGCTATAACACTTGGGGAATGCAGGTTTAGCTCGGTTGCAGACTTGCATTCCACACATATCAAATTTTAGATCGGTCGATCGCTCGGACAGGAAGTTACCCGCAGGTAGCAAGAAACCGGGTTTTTTCCCGACAATATCTCGCACTCACCCCCAACTTCAGTAAAAAAGCTGGTTTCTAGGAGTCAGGGTGCGATCGCGAACTGATACTATTTTTTTAAAGATGTGTTGATGAAGTCCTAGCCCTCCCGAAGTTTTGGGGGGTTGGGGGATGAGGTGTAGCGCTACTTTATCAAATTGCTATAGCAATCCTAAATCATTCATGCAGATATGTAGGGGCGGTGGATGGTGCGGGCCCGCCCTCCGAGAGATTGGGCAACCACGGGGGGATTGCCCCTACAAGAACTATGCAAATGATTTAGGATCGCGCTATATGACTTCTTCCCTCTTCCCTCGAACCTCTTCCCTCGAATCTCTGCCCTCTAACCTCTTCCTCCTCCCCTGAATATTATGAAAGCAATTATGGTCGTGGGAACAACATCTCACGCAGGAAAATCTTTACTCGTTTCAGCATTGTGTCGCATCTTTTTTCGATCGGGCTGGCGGGTAACTCCGTTTAAAGGTCAAAATATGGCACTGAATTCCTATGTCACAGCCAGCGGCGGAGAGATTGGCTACGCTCAAGCAGTACAAGCTTGGGCTGCGGGCGTGGCACCTTGGGTAGAAATGAATCCGATTTTGCTCAAGCCGCAAGGAGACATGACTTCTCAATTGATTGTCAAGGGCCGGGCGATCGCCAACGTGCGAGCATCTCAATATTACGAAAAATATTTCGATTTAGGCTGGCAAGCGATTCGGGAATCCTTAGAATTTCTCAGACAAGAATTTGACATGGTTGTTTGTGAAGGAGCCGGCAGCCCTGCTGAGATTAATCTCAAACACCGCGATTTAACAAATATGCGAGTGGCGAAACATTTAAACGCTCGGACTTTGCTAGTCGTTGATATCGATCGCGGCGGCGCTTTCGCTCACATCATCGGTACTTTGGAATTACTCGATCCCGACGAACGAGCTTTAATTAAAGGATTCATTATTAATAAGTTCCGAGGACAAAAATCAATCTTAGATCCGGGGCTGATTTGGCTGGAAGAAAGAACGGGAATCCCGGTAGTTGGGGTGATTCCTTGGATAGACGAAGTGTTTCCCTCCGAGGATTCTCTCGATTTGCTCGATCGGCGTTCTCCCAACACTCAAACCGACCTAAATATTTCCATCATCCGCTTGCCCCGAATTTCCAATTTTACCGACTTCGACCCGCTGGAGTCGGAAACTAGCGTCACCGTCAAATACGTTAGCCCAAAAGACCAGTTAGGCCATCCAGATGCCGTGATTTTACCGGGTTCTAAAACCACAATTTCCGATTTACAGGTGCTGCGCCAAACAGGTATGGCAAAAGCTATTCAAAATTACTTAGTAGCTGGCGGTACAGTCATGGGAATTTGCGGCGGCTTTCAGATGCTGGGAAAAAGTATCAGCGATAAACAAGGACTGGAGGGACAACAGGGAGAATTTGAAGGATTGGGATTGCTACCGTTAAAAACTGCGATCGCCCCGGACAAAATTGCCCGCCAGCGTGTCGTAACATCTAACTATCCTCAACCGGGTTTACCAGTTTCAGGTTACGAAATTCACCAAGGAAGAACGCAAATGCTACAGTCAGATTTGACTCAACCGCTATTTGACGATCCGACTTTAGGAATTGTCAACACTGCTCAATCAGTTTGGGGCACATACCTGCACGGCATCTTTGATAATGGAGCTTGGCGGCGAGCTTGGTTAAATCACCTGCGCCAGCAGCGGGGACTCCGTGCATTACCTACAGGTATTCCGAATTACCGAGAGCACCGAGAAGCTCTGTTAGAGACTTTAGCTGATACGGTGGAAAAACATTTAGATATCAAGCAAATTTTAGGTTAATTAGTTAACTGTTGACTGTTAACTGTTGTTTGTTAGAGTTGAGGTTAAAATTTAATGACAAAAGTTTGTTTTTTACCAGATAATGTGACAGTAGAAGCAGAACCGGGAGAGCTTTTGCTAGATGTAGCAAAACGTGCGGGGGTTTCCATTCCTACAGGCTGTTTGATGGGTTCTTGTCACGCTTGCGAAGTAGAAATTGACGGCGGGGAGACGATTTGTGCTTGTATTTCCGGCATCCCTTCCGGGAAAAAGCAAGTAACAATTAATTTGTATGTTGACCCTGCTTGGTAATTAGGCAGTTGGTAATTAGGTAGTTGGCAGTTGGCAGTTGGCAGTTGGTGGTTGGTGGTTGGTAGGTAACTCCCAGACTTTATTGCTAACCTTTAATTATTTTTGCCATTCTTGCTGTTTTTTTCGAGCAGATTGCAGCCATTTTTGAGATTCGGGATAAACAGTTGTGCCGGCTTTGACGGATTCTAATTGATTGATAATTTGTTGCAACTGGCCCAGAGAGTTACCGGAATTTTGACTGGGAGAATTCACATTATTTTGCAAGTTGGCAAATAAGCTTTTAGCTTCTTGCAAAGCTTTTGCAGACTCTTTTTCTGATTGCAATCTAATCTGAGAAATCCCTAAATTTTTCTGATATTCTGCCAGTTTGGTTTGAGCGTCGAGATAGCCCGGATTATCGACAGGAACCATTTTTAGTCGGTTAATTCCTTCTTCCCACAATCCTGCTATTTGCTCCCACTGGGCGGCTGGATGCGGCGGTTTTTGGGAAGCGACGGCGGCGGAAAGAGCAAATTCTTTGGCTGCTTCGATTAAGTTGTCGGCGCGCGCGGAACCGGTGGCGATTCCTCCCATTGCTTGAAAGTCTCTTTCTGCTGCTTGGAGTTTTTGCTTAGCCGTTTTTCCGGCGAGGGTGTCGGCGGGAATTTGATTGAGTTGATCGATCGCACTTTGCCAATTTCCACTCGCTGTTTGTCTCTCAGTTGCCGTTTTTCCTTTCTGGTACTCCTGTTTTGCCGCCTTGAGACTTTCTTCGGCTCGATTTAACTCAGTAAAAGCGTTTTTTTGCTGGAAAATTTGAGCATCCATCCGCCCGATATTTTTACGGGCTGCTTGAAATTCATCGAATGTAAAGCGCCAAGTGCAGCGGAAAAAAGAGCAGTACCTCTTTGGATAATAGCCGAGAAACCACACAGGTAAAGCGTCTAGATGTTTTTGAGCTTGTTTGGCTTTAGTTTCGCCCAAGTCAAAATCTGCCGCAGCAGTCGCTTTGTTAATTAGTTGATCGGATTGTTCCACAAGGGCGATCGCCTCTCGGTAATTATAATCCATACTGATAAAACTCGGCAGCAATAATACCGGCATTGTCTTAGCCACGGGCCAGCGAATCATTGGAAAAGGCAAGTTAATCAGCCAAATTATCCCCGCACCAGCGCCCAGCAAACCGCCAGCAAAGATGATTTTATTAAATAATCCGGGCGCGCGGTTGGCTTTGACAGCAGCTTTGAGAGCTTGTTCGCTGAAGTTGGGAAATTCGTCTTTGAAGGTATCGCGAATTTCTTCTTTTGATGCGAAAGTTCCCTCTTGCGATCGCAATTTCTCCAACCGCTTGATTACTATCCCCCGGTACACTGAACCCGCTAGACTATTAGCCGCGGCGCACTTGTCAACTTCCGCCCGCAAAATGTCAAAAGCTCGATCGGTAAGACGCCCCATAAAACTCACCTATTCCTTTTGATTATTCTACAATTTGTCAGCCGAAATAATTGTTAAAATATATAAATTCCACCTAAAACATCTCAATTAATTTCAGCTCAAATGCTTTAATCATCTAATTTTGTCAGGAGTTACGCATAAGACTAAAGAAACCTGGTCTTTTACCCGATTTGTCGGCTAAAACGCAGGATTTTAGTAAAAAAAACCCAATTTTTGACCGCCCGCGCGTCCAGGACTATATCTAAATAAATATTGAAGGCTGTTGAAAGTGTTGCCGACTTCCGAACCGCGTCTCAAGCCCTGGGTTTCCGTCTAGTTTTCCGGCGAGCAATTATACCGCACTTTAGGCGATCGCCCTTTCTCCCATACCACAAAAATAGACTTTTTTTAGAACGATCGAGCAATTAGAGCTGCCATCAATTGTATCAACTACAATCGAAGAGGAATTATACATCCATGCTAAGCAGTTGGCGATCACACTCACGCACCAAAAAAACTGGGTTTTTTAGGAAATCTCTGGCTTTGTGGGAAGTATTTTTGTAAAACACCCGGTTTCTGACAGCCGCGATCAAATCTAAAATTAGATCGCACTCATATCGTTTCCGGTAGCATCGGAATGATTTAACCGGCGCTAGAACACAGAGTACACAGAGTCCGAGAATATATATCTGAATCATCCGGGTTTTTCAGGAATTTTTGGCTTTGTAGGAACTATTTTGCTAAAAAACCCGGTTTCTGCCTACCCTGCGTCCAAAATCTAAAATCTAAAATCTAAAATCCAAAATCTAAAATTTGATCGCCCATTCAAACCTAAAATCTTCCCAATGACTAAATTTAATTAAAATTTGTTAAGATTAACTCGACCTCAGCGCCGGTATTCCATCCGCCGCTAAACCAGCCCTTCCCCAGTCTCGATAATAATGCTGCGACTCGAACACATCAGTAAAATTTACCCCACAGGCGTCGTACTCAAAGATGTCACCTGGGAAGTCAAACCGGGCGATCGCATCGGCTTAGTAGGCGTAAACGGTGCCGGCAAATCCACCCAACTCAAAATCATCGCCGGCGAAATCGAACCCACCTCCGGTGAAGTCATTCGCCCCGCCAGCCTCCACATCGCCTACCTCTCCCAAGAATTTGAAATCGATCCCACCCGCACCGTCAAAGAAGAATTTTGGCGCGCCTTCAGCGAAGCCAACGAAGTTCACGAATCTTTGATGCAAGTCCACCGAGACTTGGAAAACTCCAACCCAGAAAATCTCGACCAACTGATCAACAAAATGGATCGGTTGCAACGGCAATTTGAAGGCTTAAACGGCTACGGTTTAGAAGCCCAAATCGAGAAAATTCTGCCCGAAATCGGATTTGAGATGGAAGATGGCGATCGATTAGTCAGCGCCTTTAGCGGCGGCTGGCAAATGCGGATGAGTTTGGGCAAAATTCTCCTCCAAAAACCCGACATCCTTCTGCTAGACGAACCTACCAACCACCTCGACTTAGAAACGATCGAATGGCTGGAAGTATACCTCAAAGGGCTGACAACCCCGATGGTAATCGTATCCCACGACCGCGAATTTCTCGATCGGCTTTGCACCCAAATCGTCGAAACCGAACGCGGCGTTTCCAGCACCTACCTCGGCAACTACTCATCCTACCTGCAACAAAAAGCAGAAGCCAGAGAAGCCCAACTCAGCGCCTACGAAAGCCAGCAAAAAGAACTAGAAAAACAGCAAGCCTTCGTTGAAAAATTCCGCGCCAGCGCCACGCGCAGCACCCAAGCCAAAAGCCGCGAAAAACAATTAGACAAAATCGAACGCATCGAAGCCCCCACCGGTGGCTTAAAAACCCTGCATTTCCGCTTTCCCCCCGCCCCTCGCAGCGGCCGGGAAGTCGCCATAATTGAAAACTTGGTGCACACCTATGGCGAAAAAATCCTATTTTTGGGAGCAGATTTATTAATTGAAAGAGGCGATCGCATAGCATTTCTCGGCCCCAACGGTGCAGGCAAATCAACCCTATTGCGCCTGATTATGGGTTTAGAACAACCAACCGAAGGCACAGTCAAAATGGGAGGTCACAACGTCATCCCCGGTTACTTTGAACAAAATCAAGCTGAAGCCTTAGACTTGAATAAAAGCGTGATGCAAACCATTCACGACGAAGTACCCGACTGGAAAAATGAAGAAGTTCGCACCTTATTGGGGCGGTTCTTATTTACCGGCGAAACAGTATTCAAACACGTCGGCGCTCTCAGCGGCGGAGAAAAAGCCCGTCTAGCTTTAGCAAAGATGCTGCTGGAACCCGTGAACTTACTAATTTTGGACGAACCGACAAATCACCTCGACATTCCCGCCAAGGAGATGATGGAAGAGGCAATTCAGAACTACGACGGCACCGTAATCATCGTTTCGCACGATCGCTATTTTATTTCCCAAGTCGCCAACAAAATAGTAGAAGTTAGAGACGGAGAGTTTCGGACTTATCTGGGAGATTACCATTACTACCTCGATAAAATAACCGAAGAAAAAGAACAAGCCAAGTTAGCAAAACTTGAAGCAGAGAAAACGGCTAAAAAAGCCGAAAAAGAAGCCAAGAAAAAAGCCGCCGCCAAACAAAAGTAAGTAATCTCATGTCCGCTCGATGACTGTCACAAAAACGGTTTGTAGTGCGGACACTGACTGATATCAATTCCGGTTCACCCATACATGATGTTAACTGTTAACAGTTAACTGTCAACAGTGAAGTTACTATTCCGATGAAGAAAGGATTTGATATGATATCGTTTCCGGTTGCATCGGAATGATTTAACCGGCGCTAGAACACAGAGGACACAGAGAGAGAATAGAGATATGAATAATTCCGATGCTACCGGATTTGATATGACGCGCGCGCCGCGAGATCCGTCAATCGACCGGACATGATACTACTTGACTGCTACGGACACGACGTGGCCGTATCCCTACAAATATTTAGCTGTAGGGTGCGGCTGATACATCTTTTAGCGATCGCCCCGGCCACCTGATTTCCGCTTAAAGAAAGGCTTTTCGGAACTCAGACACTGCTGCAAATCATCACCTAAATCTCTAGGAAAACCATAATCTGCCACATACTTCATCAACTGATTCATCGGGCCGAATAAGATAGTATCTGTATCTTGTTGCAACAGCAATGTATCCTCAAATCCGTTGATTGTGTAAAAGTTTTCGCGGTGAATATCCGCAGCAACGGAAGCCACCGTAACTCCATTAGAAGAAAAGCCTCTGAAGCAGATTCTATTTTCCTTTTCAGCAATCTGAATGTATCGAGAACCGCCGCCGTGATAGACACCAACCTGTAAGGGTAAAGCAGCTAAAGAATTTTTAGCCCCGATGCTGGTCAAAAACAAAACTGTAAATCCCAATTTTGTGCAACAGTGCCAAAACTTCATTGTTGATTCCTTCTAATTCAGCTAATACTGAAGCCTTAACCCAAAATTTTATTAATCATTTGATTGGCCTGCGACTCATAACCCCCGCCAAACAAATTAAAATGATTCAAAACATGATATAAATTGTAAAGTGTTTTGCGTTTTTCATAGCCAGAATCCAGCAACCAAACTTCATTATAACCTCGATAAAACGCTGCTGAAAAACCGCCGAACAGTTCAGTCATCGCCACATCAACCTCTCTGTCGCCCCAATAAGCAGCCGGGTCAAAAATTATCGGTTCTCCCGTCGCAGTTACCGACGCATTTCCTCCCCACAAATCCCCGTGAACCAAGGAAGGTTGAGGCTTGTAACCCTCCAACAACTTCGGAATAGCTGCTAGCAAGCTTTCCCCCCGACTGAAATTTCCGCCCCGACGATTGGCCAACTTTAACTGATAACCAATCCGATGTTCGGCCCAAAATTCCGCCCAATCAGCAGTCCATTGATTAATTTGAGGAGTTGAGCCGATCGTATTATCGACATCCCAACCAAAACGTCCGCCCACAACGGCAAAATCACCCTCTTCTCCCCCCTTTAGCCCAGGTGGATGGGGGGGGATGTATTTGTGCATTTGAGCCAGTTTACGCCCCATTTCTAACCAAGCTATCTCGCCCCCGCCACCTCGCAAATCCAGCCATTCCAACACAATATAAGCAGAATTGCCTTCTGTTCCCCAGCAAATCGGTTGAGGAACGCGAATCGTCTGAGTTTCTGCCATTTGCTGCAAGCCCAGAGTCTCAGCTTCAAACATCGCAACTTGGGAAGCTTGATTTATTTTCGCGAAATAAGTGCGCTTACTGCTGCTGATAGCATAGCCTTGGTTGATGCAGCCGCCGCTGACTGAACGGCGGTTGTCGATGGAAAATGTTTGTCCGGTTGCTTCAGAGATGTGCGCGGCAATTTTGTCCCACATAGCATCAAATTGTCTTGAGGGCGATCGCAATTAGTGTATCAGCAATGAGTACAGAATTCACTACACAGACAAGTGATAGGTAGTGCATTTTGTCAAAGACAGAGTAAAATGCTTGACTCTCAAAGTCATGAATAGTAAGCGCTGCATCTTGTTACAAGACTTTACCTGATTGCCGATCGCCCGCAGCGCACACCCTGCATTTATCCGGGCAAAATCATTTTCTCAAACCAATATATAGAGTTAATTTTTTTGCAGATGACAGCTTACAAATAATCGTTATCGACCGAAACCGAACAGGCTGTTGTTCCTCTTGAATACTTTATCTTGACAATAGTTATTAACATTCAAAAAATATAGCAGTGGCGAGACCGGCTTCTAAATCTACTCATTATTCTGTATCATTTAAAAAATCAGACTATCCCCCAAAGCGCTGTCTTTTAGTCTGCTGTTTCTAAGTCCTTTAATTCTTGCGTAGACTGCCATCCAGCTTCCCAGAGCGATCGATCTTTGAGCTGTCTGGCATTCAACCAAAAACGGACATTAGGATCGCAAGCCGCCACCATTTCCGCAAACACCCATTTACCTTCGTTTTTTCTGTTGACTACCTGGAAGTGCCGCCACCCCCAAGTTGTTTGGTGAGAAGTCCATCGGGAACCAACTAAATAAGGAAATTTTTGTTTCTTCGGCACAGTATTTTCGTTAACAAATATCTGACAAAGCAAGTTAATTGCAATAACTTCTTCTACTCTATTATATTAATCTTACATTCCCCACGAGCGAAAAACCTCTTCCCTCATCTTTCGCTGAACTGGAGCTTACAGGACAGTCAAGCTAAACTCTCTCTTTAATATATAGCGGTTCTCAAGCGTGGTGAGATATGCCCTATTGCCCACCCTTCGACTTCGCGATCGGACAAGATGCCCTATGCCCGGTTTGGCCTATGCCCTATGCCGCATAGTACCTCATCTGGCTGAGAAAGGCTATATATGTGTTTATTGTATGTAACTTGCAGCAGTTTCGCCTCCAAGCTCAAAATTAAGGGCAGTTCAGTGACTGCCCCTGTAATTAGATATACCTATGGAATAGGGTTCTTTTTTTGGGTCGATCGATAAATAGCAAATTTATGCAGCTCGAGCTCGATCGTGAATCTCAAATCTAAAAGCAAATAACCTTGGTTGTAGTTGTGCGCCATCATTCGTTCTGCGAAACTGACTCAAATCTACTTTTTTAGCAGTTTTGACGTTCATCTCCTGCTTTTACCAAAGCGGTAAGCCACTTCTTGTCAGCAGGCGTTTTTCCGAGCCCAACTCTCCCTACAAACATTGTTTCAATCTCGATCCTGTCTCCTTGACGCTATACAGCTCAACAAAAACCACTTTTAAGTAAGATTGACTGATTTATGTACTCTGTCACTACCCCTTAATGACTTCCGTGTGAAGGCTTTTGGCCCGATAAATCCATTGGAAGTTGGGGAAGCCGGAGTCGTACCGCATTTGTTTGCAGCCAGAGAGTGATGGCGTGCTTCCGCTGCGGAGTCACGTACTCGCCCGGTCTGATTACGCCAGCACAGACACCGATGTTTTTCATAAGGGTTTCTCGCTCCGATGAACTTGCACCCTGTAGCAACCTGACTTGGGCTTTGATAAAATCCACGTTCATAGCAAAAAGTAAAATTAACTAAAGAACTCAGTTAAATAGCGATGCTTAGATTCCAGTTGTAACTCTAAAACCAATTGATACCAATCGAATTGATTCAATATCCCCAGGATGGGGATCGGGTGTCTAGAGCTAACCAACTTTATTTACTTTATCTGTTTTTGCCAGCAAAAGTGTCACTATGCTAGCAGTTTTGACAGAATTATTTATAATTAAGAACTGTTACAAATTTTGCTCACCTCCCACAATAATGCAGAGTTTAGTGCTAGCGCTACTCTCTTGAACTCAAAAAGTTCGGCATTACCTCGCGATCCATCCTTTTCTAGGTTTTATCCTCCCCCCTTGGGAAGGGATCGATCGCCGAACCTTCCTTTTCGATCGCCCCCATGAACACCCAGACACTGCTACCTTACCTTATTGATTTAGAGCAGTCCTATATTTAGCTCTCAACTATAACTTAAGGCATACGTATTGTTACTTGGGCTACAACAAGCGAGCAAGTTTTGATTCTGATTGCTCAATGATATATTTTTCCGCTTTTGTTGCAAAGCTCTGATTATTGTTAATTAAGGAAACTTAGTAATTTTGGTCAGCGAAAAATCGCTGTTGGCGAATCTAGACATTCTGCGCTAATGGGGATGAATCGGTTTTCCGCATTAATGGCGGGGATCGCCGACTACAACTACCGATCGCCCTTCATTTGTATAATTAATCACAAATCCCTCGATCCTAATAATTTTAAAACAGCACAAGTTCAAATAGGCTTCCATCTAGCGATAGCTGCTGCTAGTCAAAAATATAAGTAAAACAAATCAACAGGTAAATACCCGCACGCTCTAGGTTTAGGGTACAGAATTATTTTTCGCTTTGAGTATGTGATGTCAATTCCGATTGCACTGATACATGATGTTAACTATTGACGGTTAACAGTCAACAGTCAACAGTCACAATTTAATCTACTGTTTTAATACTAATTAACTTGATAAAATATAAATTTAAAAATGTCAAATAAAAAATTTAATGTATTAGCTAGATATGCAATAAAAAATTTTTAGTCATGATTTTAGTCTTTCTATGTGTGGGAACTGAAGTTTTCACTCCGAACCAGTGTTAATGAGTGCGATTGCACAAAAAATACGATACAATCAAATTAAAACTTAAGTATATTTACAGTTTAAATAAACTAGGAATAACTAATATTTGATAGTTTGATTCACAAACCAAATCAACTTATTTAGAAAAAAGAATCATTTTCCCGAATTCCCACAGGCGAGGATAAAAATCTGGTTAAGACTTGTTTTTATACTTAAGAAACCAATATTTATATAAATTCCAGTTGCACTCATACATGATGTTAACAGTTAACAGTCAACAGTTAACAGTCAACAGTTAATAGTCAACAGTGAATTTACTATTCCGATGAAGAGAAAATTTGATATTATGAGACAAACCCGGTTTATTTGCCTAAGTCCTGATTTCTTTTAAACACATCGTTACCGCTATCCTTCGGGTTGAAAAAAACAGGTTTTCTACTGTGGAGGGGCGCGTCAATCGGAAGGAACTCATTTCGATCGCGCTTAAATGTTTTCTTTAAGCGCGTTCGCGCAATAGCTCGAAGATATGGTATAATCAAGCGAGCGAAAAATGCACGGTCAACAGCTTGCGCGATCGATGTTCCCTGTCGATCGAGTTCCAGGACGTGAATTAAAGATATTAATTAACCAGTTCGTCGGAGATTGTTGGCTCAACAAAAAAACATCGCTCCGACAGCATATAAAATCTCCTCTGGCAAAATTGACGGAGGGGAAATTGTGGATCGAATTATGGGTGTTAATCGCTCTGTAGGTATTCTCTTGCAGTGTTAAGAGCGATCGGGCGATCGACCTACCTCAACTTGGTAGCTAAAATAATTTCCCGGTGGAAACCGGGAAATTATCAACTAAACCAACCTTTGTTTATCGTTTCAGCTTAGCTTTCCAATTGGCGATCGCCTTTTGAGCCGGCTGATAACTCTTAGTACCCGACGGTATCAGCGAAGCAGTTTCAACCGCATCTTTCAGCTTTCCTTGAGAGCCGCGCAACTGAGCAATTTTCAGAATAGCTTCGCTCCACTCTCCAATCAACTGCTGAGCTTCTTCATACTTCGGCTGACCAGCCTTAATTTTACTAGCTTGCTGGATGCCTTTAACGTAAGAAGAGGCAACTCCCCGCTTAATTTGACCCTTAGCCACCGATAGCAAAGCAGTATTTACCTGCTGCTCTTTTGATAGCTCTTCCCACTGAGCGATCGCCTCTTTTGACTGATTGTAAACCGCCTTATTGACATCAGGCATCAATTTAGCCGCTGCGATCGCCCCGGTAAAGTCGCCCCGAGTCGCCCGCCCGTTAGCAATATCCAAAATCGTCAAACTCCAGCGCTCAATATCCTCCTGAGCCTGTGGGTAGAGCGGATCGCTAGCCGCAATCGTTCGAGCCTTAACCACCGCTCGATTAAAACTAGAAGCCGAACCATCCTTAAGGAAAGTTTTCGCCTCAGCCCACACCTGCTGGCTTGACTCAGTTTGCTTGGTTCCACTCGCGGCTTCCACCGCCTGCGGTTGCTTCTGCGGCAAAATAGCAGCAGTAGATTTTTTAGGCGGAGGATTTTGGGCATTCTCAGCAGGCGATGGAGGCTCTGATTCCTGCTGACCGATAAAAATCGATCGGTTCGTCAGAAAAACACCCAACAGCAGCACCAAAGCCGTAGCTCCACTCCACAAAACTAGCTGCTGCAAAAACGACTTGTCCGAGCCGCTGTTATCCGCATCCTGCGGAGGTACCGAGTTGGCTCGATCGTTCCCCCCACCATCCGCAGGGACAACATTTGGCGGCGACACAGGCGGCTTCTCCACCGGCGCATCAATCGCATTGTTAGTAGCCTCCGGCCGATCGATGCTAGCCGTAGCCACTCCGACTTGTGGGCGATCGAACCCCTCAGCCCCACCAACAGCCATATTCCCATTACGTCCCGCCAGCGCCGCAGTTGGCACCCCATTCGCATCCGGCAAAATCACCAAATGAGCCTTTCCGGGAGGATTCACCACCATCAAAGGTTCTTGTTTCGGACGCAAATGGTGGTCGCACAGCTCCGGGAGCCGATCGCTCAAGAAACGGTCTAAACCCTTAAGCGTCATGCACTGTCCCGATCGCAGACCCTCCAAAAGCGCCGTCGTAAAAAATCCCTGACGCAAAGCCGAAGTTTCCCGCGAAACTTGATTCGGGCGGCAAGAAAGCACCGTCGGGATTTCTAACTCCCGCGCCACCTCGGCCGTTTGAGCGCCGATCGTTTCCCCCGCCTTCACAATCTGGCTGCGGTTCATATCAACCAGCACCAACACCGTTTCCGTAGGAGCCTTTTTCAGAGTATTCAACAGGAACTCTACCGAAATCCCCGTACCCTCAATGTCCGCCGGATTTCCATCCGCCGGCATCAAATAATCCTTCCCTTCATAGCTGACACCGTAGCCGCTAAAAAAACACCAGAGTATATCTCCCTGTTGCAAGTGTTCCGCGCACAGGTTTTGCGTCAACCTCAGAATATTTTCGCGATTCGGATAGGTTGATTGACCCCACAGCGACGGCGAGCTATCCGTCATCAGCAGACATCCCTCCGGCGCAAAACCAGCCTCCTCAGTCAAAAAACCGTACAGTGCCTCTGCATCCTCTTGGGCATAACTCAAAGGCTGGAGTAACTGATATTGATTGATGCCTATTGCAATACAAGCGTGATGTTTCATCGCCCTATACCCTATATATATAGTTAACAGCTTGCACAAAACGATAACACATAGTCGTTTAACGTTATATCCGCTTTTACCTTCTAGCCTCCGACAGCAATTCTCCCCAGCCACAAGTCCCAACCATCCAAAATCAGCATCCTCAAAGTTTCACAGCTTAATATAGCGGTTCTCAAGCGTGGTGAGGTATGCCCTATCCGGCCTATGCCCACCCTTCGACTTCGCTCGGGGGGCAAGATGCCCTAGGCCGGATAGTACCTCATATTAGAGCTCGAAAGGGTATATACTCCAGTCAAAAATTATACCCTCTACCTCTATTCAGAAAAATGACGTTAAATTGGATACACAGGCCGCTCTATTTGTTCTATTTGATTCTAATTTTTTGCAAACTACACAAAACAGGAGTAACCCGCTAAATGGTCTCTACAGTTCAAAAAGAAATTGCCACCCCCAGCGAGTCCCTACTCAAGAAAAAATTTCCTAAAAGCCATAACCATTATAGGTTTCAGGATTTTTTTGTCTTCGATCGCCAGTTTGGAACAATCAACGACTGGGGTAAGTCGCGCAACATTTTTACCAGCGAAGACTTCATCATCGGCTTGGTAGAAGGACTCGAAGAAGAAGTAGGCCCTGCTTCTTCTGTAATCATGTATACTATTGGTTGTCAGTGGGGACTCAAAGATTCCGAATTTTTTCAAAAATGGTTTAGTGCCGAATTCGACCAGAACATTCGCCAGTCAAATCTCATGTTTCTGCTAGAAACTTGGTGGTGGCCGTTCACAGCTCAAGGTTGGGGTCGCTGGGAAGTGGACATGAGCGATCGCAAAAACGGGTGCATCTTCATCAACCTCTTTGACTCAGCAGTTGCTCGCACGTTGGGCGACGTGGGCAAACCAGTCTGTCACCTATACGCCGGTTTGTTTGCAGGTTTCTTCGGAGCTCTAGTCAAAAAGCCTCTAAGCTGCATAGAACTCCAATGTTACTCAATGGGAGAAACCTATTGTAAATTCCTCCTCGGCAACCCAGATAAAATTGATGCAGCAGCATTCTGGCTTAACGAAGGTGCTAACGCCCGCGATATTGAAAATCGACTGCAAAACGGTGAAATGTTGCGCTAAACAACCTGGAAAGGCACATAACCTGCCCTGCCTTTCCTCCCACCAATTCGCGATTGAAAGTGCGACGGTGGACCTCTCCAGGCAGGAAGAAAGATGAAAAGTCAAACTTTATGGTTGGACAAGTCTGTCCAAGACTTCTTTAATAACTACAATTGGCTGGGAAAACCTTTAGAAACCCAAAATGGCTCCACTCCCCGTCAAGTCCTGACTTTAACCCGATCGGTAGCCGAATTTTTTCAAGCTATTTCTTGGGAAGGAATTCCCCAAGTTGGATCCTTGCCCCTACCACCACCCTTGCCAGTAATTTCTATTTCCGAACCAGCCGAAGTCACCATTGACGACCTATTCGACCTCTTTTAATCTGTTTGGGGAAGAGAAAACAAAAAAAATCTATCTTCCCCCTTCCTTCTTCCAACTTCCATTTGTCTTCTTTCTTCTTCATTCCTCCTTCCTTTTAGAGAATAAATGCTATGGTGTGAGACATGACACAGAGAGCATTCAAGTACCGATTCTATTAGTGATGCCAGTTGGAAAGAATTAATCACGCAACTTGAATATAAGTGTGAGTGGTACCGTAGGACATTAGGACATTTGTCAAAATTGACCGATGGTTTTCTAGCTATAGGCGTTGCCGGAATTACGGTAATATTGTAGATAAGTTACCAGTAAATACCAGAAAGTGGGATTTTCCGAGATGCGGGACCAACCATGTCCGCGATATTAATTCAGCTATAAATATTTGGGCGTCAGGTCTTGCCGTTTCAGTCTGTAGAGCGAACGTAAGACTTAACAAAAATACTTCTGTCGGGTAGTTAGTTGCCTAGAAACAGAAAGTCTAAGAAGTAATTCTTGGAATCAAGAGTGCGTTTACGCGCTTGGAGTATGTCAACAATAACCGATTACCACTAAATTAAAATTATGCACCCTGAAATTGAGGCGCTGCTGGATCAGGCAGAAAACCGTTTTTTAAAAGGCGAAGAACTCATAGCTTTTAAGCGTCAAATTGCAACCCTCTCCCAACGCTTAAAAATTTATGAATTTTTGCGAGAGAAGGAAGCAAGCATCTTCCAACCAATCGCCAACCAGCTACAAGAAGCATTCCCAGATGAAAAATTAGAAACCCTAGAACGATCGCTCAAACACTGGCTCTTAGTCTTGCGGTACAGCTCTATGGCCATGCTGCTAAACGATCGAGATTTTCTCGAACAGCGACTACTCGACTGGGTTTCCGGCATCGTCGAAGCCCACCACACTCAAAAGATCGAAATAAGTGTTTGCAATATGCTGCAAACTCGCTTAAAAGAACTACTTTCTGAGCAAGCCAGAGCTATATTGCAACCATTCTTTGACCAAGCACAGTCAATGATTATCGATCTAGATAACGAAGAATAGGCAAATTCCCAATTCCCAATTCCCAATTCCTAATTCCTAATTTCCCATGATTAATATTGCCGACCTGCTCAAACAGCCCCGACTCCCTGGAAACTACTTTGCTAGCGATGCCTACGTCCGAGGCGACCTTGAACTCGGGCTGCTGGAGAACCGCCGGGGCGATCGACTCATAGCCCTCCCAGAAACACTAATTCAAGCCATTTATATCGGCTTAGAACAAGAAACCGGTCAAGCCTCCCGACTCGTCCTTTTTAACTGCGGTCGCTGGTGGGGAAAAAACTTCTACGTGCGTTTTTGCGAAGAAGTCAGCGAATACTACGGTCAGCCAGTTTCCGAAATGGAAATGGTAGAATTTCTGCAGTCCCTGCAACAGTGCTGGAAAACTCACGGATGGGGCACATTTGAACTTGACCCCAGCTATTCCGAACAGGGATTTTTAATAGTAAAAATTACTAACTCTCTGTTTGCCAAAACAGCCCCCCAATCCAAGTGGCCAGCCTGTTTTTTAGAAGCAGGCATCTTAAGTTCCTTCTTTACTCAGCTTACAGGTAGAGAACTCCACTGCCTGCAAACCTCTTGCGAATCCTTGGGTTCCGACTGCAACCGCTTTATTTTAGGTATACGCGATCGCCTGCAACCAGCAGATTTAATGCTCGAAGAAGGAGAAACTCACGAAGCTATTATTAGTAAACTTTGCAAACCCAAAAACTGACTTATTATCACAGCTATTAGTTGGTTTCTAATAGCTGTGATAATATTTTAAATTTTCGGTCAATAAAAACTAATATCATCTCCGAAAAGGGCGATCGCAATCAGATGGGTTCGATCGAAAGGAATGCAAGTCCTCTAATGATGAGGACTTGCATTCCTCATTGCCAACTTTTATAGATTGCGGCAAATTGAGCCGACGTGGTATGATCGCTGCTAGAGTGGGGAACGCAGGCCTAAAATTTTCTTTTTTAGGAGACTGCTATCAGAGCGAGCATCTAAATTTTGCATTTGTAGTCCTGCCCCCCGCACAGCATACGTTATACAACACTCGCTCTTGGCGGACAGCACTCAACTAAAACAATATTTTTACACAGCCGGAGATGCTCCAATATTCAGATGGACTTTATCATGTCTGGTAAATTACCATAACAAAAATATTTCGTAGTGCGGACTTTAGTCCGCTCTCAGGCTGCGGACTTTAGTCCGCACTACGAATCAATCTTATTGTTGTCAATCTACCGCAAACGAGATTATTCTTTCACCATTGCATCTACAAAAATATCTAAAAAGTAAGTTAAATTATAAAAAAGCTACAGAGTTTTAAAAATGGTTTTAGCCATCAAAAAAAGTTGGAAACTCGCAGCTAGACAATTCATAACTTACCCAACAAACTCATAAAACTTAAAAGCAATCACAACCTCAATTTTTTTTATCTAACTTAATGGACGCCAATGAACTTCTAAATCGATATGCAGCCGGCGAAAGAGATTTTAGACAGGCAAACCTGCGCGGCATTGTGTTGAGTCCGATCGATTTATTCCGTTCCAGCGATGCTCCAACTCTACGTTTGGACAACCTCAACGAACACCAGCAGCGACCCTACTTAATTGGTGCCAATCTCAGTGGGGCCGACCTCACCAAAGCCCATCTGAGCCGAGCAAACCTCAGCAAAGCCGACCTCAGCGGAGCAAACCTCACCGGAGCCAACCTCATGGCTGCAAGTCTGAGCGGAGCCAATCTCAGCGGAGCCAACCTCACCGGAGCAAACCTCAGTGGTGCTCACCTGAATTGGGCAAACCTGACTGGAGCAATTCTCCTCAAGGCTAGTCTCATAGGTGCAGATATGAGCGCGGCAAAACTCTCCAAAGTTGTTCTGTGCGAGGCCAATCTCAGTAAAGCCTATCTGATTAAAGCTAATCTCAACGGGGCAAACTTGAAAGATGCAGACTTGAGTCTAGCCAGTCTCAAAGAAGCAGACTTGAGCCAAGCGCAGCTCACCGGAGCCGAATTGTCCAAAGCCAATCTAGCCGGAGCCAACCTCACCGGTGCCAACCTCACCGGTGCCAACCTTTTGAAAGCTAACCTCAGACGAGCCAACCTCACTCAAGCCTATTTAAACGGCGCGTGTTTGAGCGAATCAGACCTCACCGAAGCTTGCTTGGAAAGAGCCAACTTGTGCAAAGCAGACCTCAGCAAAACCTACCTGAGAAAGATTGCTTTGAATGGCTGTCACTTAAGCGGTATCAACCTCAGCAACGCAGACCTGACTGGTGTAGATTTGAGTGGCAAACTTTTAACTGGAATCAATATGGCAGAGGCATTGTTGAACGAAGCTAACTTCAGCGGTGCTTATCTGATGGAAGCCAACTTGAGCGGGGCCAACCTCAGCAAAGCCAACTTGAGCGGAGCCTACCTGATTAGTGCCAACCTTTCTAATTCTTGCCTACATGAAATTGATTTGAGCAAAGCTAACCTGAGTAAAGCCAACTTACGGAAAGCTGACTTGACAGGAGCCAACCTCCGGGGAGCCATTCTCACTGAGGCGAATTTGACTGGAGCAAAATTGATTGGAGTCATTCTTCCTAACGGCAAAATTTATCGCGGTTAAGGTGTTAACTCCCTTGATTATTTGCCCAGTAAAGTGCGGTTCATGTCCAGAATAGGAAAAAATAGGTTGGTTTCTTCAGTCGTGAGATATTGTTTGAGTACCTTTTTCATTACATCGTAGGTCACGGTAGCAATATTTCTAACTTGAACAGCGCCTAAAATAGTTTGCAACCAAAGCAATAGTCGATCGCGCAACCGTTCAGTATCATTAATCAACAGTGCTGCCGTCGAATGCCTCAACACCCGCAGAATATCTCCACGGCACTTTTCAGTCACATCTTGAGTCCCCCGGCGAAATAAATTAGGGTCGAGAGACCGCATTTGTGCTTCCACTTGCCGCATAATTTCTGTTTCAGAGGCTTGAATTTTTTTATAAGCACTCATCCGGTGATTCAAAGACTGAAAGTAGTCTTTCAAAAATTGGAGCTCGTCAGCAGTGGCGTAGCGTCCGTCTGCTTCGGTACTTAAACGCGCAAGTTGGCTCAGCATATAATTTTTTTATTTTGGGCAACAATCTGTTTAAATACAACATATCAAGTTTTGACGCTAATTGGGGCAGCGTCTCCCATGCGTAATTAGATTAATACCAATTTCATAAAGTAGCGCTAGATATTACACCCCCCAACCCCCCCAAAGCATCGGGGGGCTAAGACTTCATCAGCACATCTTTAGAAAAATGGTATAACGTTGGTAATTTACGCTTCTTTAGTCCGAACTAAATATTGTCCTACTTGGAAGCGGGTTTCATTAAGCTGTGCAACTATCGAACGAGTAATCAACTTTCCCGATTCCACAACTACTTGACCCGTAATTGGGTGTAGCAAATCTTGCTGGGCCCGGCGGCCGATCAGAGCTTCCACATTTTCGATAGCATTGATGTACATCCCCGCAGGTATCTGTACAACCACACCCTCGCCGATAATTTGCGCCTGACAAGCAAGTCGCGAATTGGCTTGAGCTGTAGTAATAACTTCCAACGTCCTCCTCTCGCGGCGGTTGATGTCAGACAAGCCTTCCATGCCGTCTTTAATGTAAACGTGGCAGGTAGCGCACATTCCCCGCCCTCCGCATTCCTTGAGAACGTCTAAGTCTTTGGAAAGTAAGGCAGACAGGATATTCGATCGGGTTTCCACTGCCATTTCTTCGGCAATTGGATCTAGTCTAATAATTTTAACCATATTGATTTTTCATTCTGTCCAATTAAGTATGCAAGCGTGAAATATTTAAAGTTCAAACAATTTGGGGTGACTCGTAAAAACGTTAAGATGGTTTGACAGCATTGGCTTCCGGTTCTCGAACCCTGATTGCATAACCGCGAGTGCTGTTTTGGTAATCGCTGTTGAGTCGCCCTATTCCCCAACGTAAGGTGCGATGGCTAAAACCTGAGACGGTTTCTCGAAAGCCTTAAACAAACTGTAATACTCGCGATCGACTAAAATAGCAGCCACAGGCAGTTCGAGATCAGGCATCCGAATCAGGCAATATTGATACTGATTCCGAAGCTCAAGGATTTTAGTAGGTGAGATTGCGCGATCGCCTTTACTCAGCCGAGAATGAACCTGAGATAACATAGCAGTAACTGGCGATCGATTCAAAGTTTGAATTTTGGTCAGAATTTTTTACATATTTTAATACTAGCTCAAGCATTTCCTATAATTAGACAGATGCAACATTCTAAATACCGTATTTTAGGGCTAGTCGGACAAGGGCAATTCGGTCGGGTATTTTGTGCCAGCGTTCGAGAAACTCCCGCCAAAGACTCCCGCCTCACCAGCCAACTGGTTGCTCTCAAAGAACTCAGCCATCAAAAAGCCCCAACTAGCGAATTCTTGCGAGAGCTGTGGTTTCTGATCACCTTACAGCACCCCAACATTGTCACCTGCCGAGCTCTAGAACACACAGCTACAGGCAGGTACTTGGTCATGGACTACTGCGAGGGCGGAACCCTCCGCAACCTGCTCAAACAAGACCGTCCCTTGCGGCTGCTCGAAGGTTTGCAGCTAGTCATGGAAGTTTTAACAGGCTTAGACTACGCCCACCGCCGAGGTGTAGTTCACTGCGACGTAAAACCAGAAAATATTCTCCTAACTCTAGGCTCCAGAGGTTGGTCGCCACGCCTGTCTGACTTTGGTATCGCCCGCCGGCTACCAGAAATCGGTACAACTCGCCTCCACCAAGAACTTTCTCCAGACGCTACCGTAGGTTCCCCCGCTTACATGGCCCCAGAGCGGTTTTACGGTCTTTATTCCCCCATGTCAGATATATATGCAGTGGGAATTCTGTTGTTTGAGTTGCTAATGGGCTACCGCCCTTTCGGTGGCACTCCCGGAGACTTGAGGTGGGCCCACCTGAATCAACGCTTGCAACTTCCCGACGCTATTCCAGAACCTTTACAAGCAATAGTCAAAAAATCTTTGGAAAAGCTTCCGGCCCGGCGTTTTGCCAGTGCTTCCCAAATGGCTCAAGCTCTGCGGCTGATCCTGTACGACCCCGCTGTCAGGCAATTGGGCGACTGCATAGTTCCTTGGGAAAATCCCGCAACCCGCGGCGCTAAAAGTCTGAAGTCCGACACTGATTCTTTGACCCAAGTTGAAGAGAAAGAACCGTCAGCGCAGGCTATTAATTTACTTCGGACTGTGCGTTATGCGGTTTCGCAGCCAAAGCCACTGATACTTTCTGCACCGCTGACGGCTTTGATTGCGACTGAGAAGTATCTCTACGCTGCAGTAGATAAAGATGTGAAGGTTTGGTGTCAGCCGGAAAATCCGCTAGTTACCGAAGAAATGCCGACTTCTATATCTATGCCGGAAACCGTGCGTGGCATTTTACCTACTTCCCACGGCTGCTGCGTTCTGACTCCACAAAAAATTTACTGGATGGGCGATCGATCTTGGGAACCTCAGTGCTTGCTGGATACGGGTTTAAGGCAAGGTGCGGATGCTTTTAAAGCTGCTGTTGATTCTCACGGCCGCTGGTTGACAGTGGCTGTTCCGGGAGAACTGCGCTTTTATGCTTTAGGTGCAAACAGTGCCGAGGGCAATCTAGAACAAGCTCCCAGGTTGATCGCTACTGTACCGTTCGCGGAACACTATTTACCTGAATTAATGTTTTTGGATGGGCGACACGTCTTAGCCATTTGGCCGGACAACGAACCGAAAAATCCCCAAACTATTTTTAGGGTTTACACTCGTCGCGGCAATTCGGTGGGTTCTGTGCGGTTGTCTGCCAGCGTCGGAGAGATGCTGCTGACACCTGAGCCTTATACTTTGCTGGGAATTCCTCAATCTGGGAAAGCGGCCGTGTTGTTGATGAAATTGTGGCCGCTCAAGGTAGCTCGGATTCCCCTGGAAAGTTTGCCCGTCTCTGCTTGTGTGGCTAATTGGGGATGGGTTTTGGCGGATGTTGCGGGGCAGATTCTCGTTTTAAACAGTCAAGGCACTCAAGTAGGGAATTTTAGCAGCCCCGCTACACCTAGGGCGATCGCCCCTTGGGGGAAGACGGGTTTGGTGATTGCTACGAATACTGATTCGGAGGGTCACTTACACTTTTTAGATGTAGGCGTTGAGGAGGCTAGCTCGATATCGAACCTCAAAGGCTGATAACTAACTTAACTATCAGGTGTTTTGGGGTTGTTTGAATTAAGGAGAGTTTAGTTGCGGGTGATTTCTGTCTCACGGGACACGGCACGCGGGCGATCGGGTCAATCCTACGTCCAACCCCCCTTTCGTCAAGTCCAGCGAGGGTGGATTAATTGTCGAGAGGCCTTCATCAAGGCTATGAAGGCTATTGACCAACTTTATGCGAGGCATTAATCACTGGAGTTTAGACTAAATAAAGATGAGAACGGTGGCTTTCAGAAGAACTAGAGCCACCGCGCCAGGAGAGAATGAGGGTGAAAAATAAACCCCTCCACTCCTTAAATGAACAGTGAAGATTAAAGGACTTTCGTCAAGCAGCATACAAGTTATTGGTGAAAGCTCTCCTATGCAACATTCGAGCTCATGGATGCAGTGATGACCACGCCCGAATGCGGCTTGTTTGGCGGAATTTTCGCTCAATCCATTATTCCATCGTCAATGGTCAAGCGTCTACGAAGCATTGCAAGACTGTAGGCCAGACCGGAAAAAACTGATGTTGCTGTATCTGGAGCAATTACAGGAGGAAGCACCCCAACGGAACACATATTAGTTGCAATCGATCATACTGCATGGCGGCGACCAGATGCCAAAACATTAAAAGACAGAACCCATGAATATCAGAGGGGCGTAACTGTTGGACAGGGGTACAGTACAATTGCCGGGATACCAGAAGCACAAGGAAGTTGGGCATTACCTCTGCTCCATGAACGAATTAATAGTGGGTCTTCACCCATACTTCAAGCAGCTTCCCAACTCAAACTTGTCTGTGAACAGAGCATCAATCCAGTCTTAGCAGTCTTAGACCGAGAATATGGCAATGCAAGTTGGGTATTAGCTCAATCCGAAATTCAAGCTGATTGTTTAATGAGAGTCCAAAGCAATGCCTGCTTGTGGTCAGCACCACCAGCCTATAGTGGTCGCGGCAGACCACGGAAACATGGACAAAGAATGA
>NZ_JAUBPN010000023.1:0-88529 GCF_036700745.1 Microcoleus sp. S36a_B3
TGGTTATTAAATGGGATCGAAAAATCAAAAATAAAGGCAATGCTATTTTATCCGGTTTAGCTGCGTAGCAGCTTATCAAAATTACGAGTGGGTCGATATGTCGATGCTGGCTTCACAACATTAAGCCGATAATTCTAGAGTGTTTAATTTGATACTAATTGCTACGGATGTCGATCGGACTACTATTTTTTATCTTCAAATCGATTTCTTATAACTCTTCAGGATTTGGCAGGAGAACCCGCCTCGACAAAGCTTAACATCCTGGCCGCCTCGACAAAACTTAAATTACAATCCAGAACACCTTGCAAATTGTTACAGATCCATCAGTAACCCGAAAAGATATATGATAACCTTAACCGGATCATTTCTTCCCCAAGGATATGTTCTACTGCTCAAATCCAAGGTGCTCTAATCCTTTCAATCCCGACAACTCTAAGTTTTGTCAAAGTTGCGGCGAATCAGACCTCACGCCCCTCTTCAGAAACCGCTACCGCGTAATTCGGCCGTTGGGCGAAGGAGGATTTGGCAGAACTTACGAAGCGGTAGATATCGATCGCATGGACGATTCCTGCGTCATCAAGCAGTTTTCCCCCCAAGTTCAGGGAACATCAGCACTTCAAAAGGCTACAGAACTGTTTAAGCAAGAAGCGAAACGACTTTACGAACTCGGCGAACATCCCCAAATTCCTCGATTAATTGCTTATTTTGAACAAGACAAGCGGCTTTATTTAGTACAAGAATTGATTGAAGGGCAAAATTTACTGGCTGAATTAACTCAGCAGGGCGCTTTTAACGAAGAAAAAATTTGGCAGTTACTGGCAGATATATTGCCAATTTTGAAATTTGTACACGATCGCCATGTCATTCACCGAGACATCAAACTTGAGAATATCATCCGCCGCCGCACCTCAGCCAGCTCATCCCCGCCAAAAGCTGCAAATTTTCGCAATTCGGCTTTCCGCAGAGGAGGGCGGGGAGAGTTAGTTTTGATTGATTTCGGCGTCTCCAAACAAGTTACTGGTTCCCATCTAAGCAAAGTTGGCACCACCGTAGGCACGCCCGGATATTCCCCGGTAGAACAAATGCGGGGTCAAGTTTTCCCCGGAAGCGATTTGTATAGTTTGGGGATAACTTGTCTCAGACTGCTAACTAAATGTTTGCCACAAGTTGACGGTTTCGATGACCTTTACGACCCGATTAACGGCGGATGGATTTGGAGAGAACGCTTACCAGCAGGCACAAAAGTTAGCAGCGAATTAGCAATAATTTTAGATAAATTAATTCAAGATTATCTCAAAAATAGATATCAATCTGCTGATGAAGTAATCAAAGCTTTAAATCTCTATTCTCTACCTCCTCCACCTCACTGTGGTAATGGTGGACAACTTACTTTAAATTATGCTCAACCCAAGGTAGCCCTACCTCCGCTAAATGCTTATTTGAATGAGATTGAACAACTTGCTCTCAACAGTCAGAGCCAGCAAAGCCGACAAATAAACAGCAATATCTCGGTTAATCCGAGTGGAAAATTTCATAGCAATCCGCCTCGGAGCAAAGTAACACAAAGTATTGCTACTGTCAAAAGCACCTTTGAATTTCAGGTAGTGACAGTAGACAATCGCGGGCAGCAAACTAATCTTAACAGCCGCAAAGCGCGTTTTTTTGAAGAACATCTCGGCAGCGGTACAGTCATGGAAATGGTATCTGTTCCTGGCGGTACTTTCCTGATGGGTAGTCAAAAAGATCGGGGTGACAGCGACGAAAAACCGCAGCACTCAGTAACTTTAGCTGCTTTCTATATTGGTAAATTTCCAGTCACTCAGTCGCAATGGAATGCTGTTGCAGCGCTGCCGGAAATTAAAATGTTTCTCAATCCTGAGCCTTCCCGTTTTAAAGGTGTCAATCGACCGATCGAAAATGTATCTTGGTACGAAGCGGTGGAGTTTTGCGCTAGACTTTCTCGCAAAACTGGTAAGAAGTATAGCTTGCCTAGCGAGGCGCAGTGGGAATATGCTTGCCGGGGGCAAACTATGACGGCGTTTCACTTTGGGGAAACGATTACCAGCGAGTTAGCAAATTACAACGGAAATGCTAATTATGCTGATGCGCCGAAGGGAGTTTATCGATTTCAAACGACAGATGTTGGCAGTTTTAAACCGAATGCTTTCGGATTGTACGATTTCCACGGCAATGTGTGGGAATGGTGCGGGGATGCTTGGCACAGTAATTATAAAGGTGCGCCTGTTGATGGCAGTGTTTGGGTGTCTGGCGGGGACTATTCGCTGAGGTTATTGCGGGGGGGCTCTTGGAACGATCGCCCTCCGAATTGTCGCAGCGCGTGCCGGCTTCGATATCAGCCGGATTGTAAGGCTAGTATTGTGGGTTTTCGTGTGGTTGTTTCTGTTGTTTGATATTGTATCCGCACTTTTTAACTTAACTAAAACTCAACCAGCTAAAAACTGTTTCAACAGTCAATTCTAACTCAATTCCATTAAGTATTGGCAAATCAGTTGCACCTTCGTACAATTCCACTCTTTGCCCGGGAAATACCGCTAAAATACTTTCTTCTTCTGGAATCATTAACCACCCCAATTCAGTGCCTTGTTGCGAACAAGCAAGTAATTTAGCAAGCACTTTTGTTTGGCTTTGTTCGGGAGAAAGAATTTCAATCGCCCAGTCTGGATAAATCTCAAAGCGGTTAGCAATTCTACCAGATGATAGAAAGGGAATTCTTTCCCACCGGAATACTGCTACATCTGGGACGATTGATGCACCGCCGAAAGTGCAACGTAACTCTGGAAAAGCATAAGCAATCTTTGGTGTTTCGACTATTTGGTTGATTACATTGCAAAGCTTACCCTGCAATCTGCTATGTTCACCTTGAGGCATGGGTTTTTGAATGATTTCTTTGTTGATATATTCGCAAGCTGGCTCTGTTTCTGGAAGTTTTAGGAACTCCTCTAAGTTGGGCGATATTTTAATGACTGTAGTCATAGGTCAAATCGATTTTAGATTTTAGATTTTAGATTTTAGATTTTAGATTTTAGATTTTAAATTGGATAGGTATCAGAACCCCGACTTGTTTAAGAAGTCGGGGTTCTGATACTATGAAGGACAATTATTGCCTCAACTAGCCTTCTTCTGAGGAGCCACCATGCGTTCTACACTCATAGCAGCCACGCTCAATGTCACCACAGCCATGCCAATAATTGCCAAAGGCTGCAATTTCTCATTGATAATGACAAACCCGAAGAGTGCGGTCATCGCCGGCCCCAAAGTGCCAATTACGGAGGCTAAGGCTGCCCCGGCAAACCGGATGGCAAAATTGTTCAAAAGATAGCTAAACAGCGTTAACACCCCTAAAACAACGCCTCCAAAAATCAAACCCGGCCATACATTTGGGTCGATTTGAGGAGCTAAATTTTCCGAGAGCGGCACCCACAAACTCAGGGCGGAAAATACAAAAATCGTGGCGAAATTAACTAAACTAAAAGGAATCGGGTGCAGCTTGCCCGCGGCCATTTGCGTCAGCAATACGTAACCTGCAAAGGTAATGCCAGCACCGAGTGCCGCAGCGACTCCCACCCCGACATTGCCGCCGCCGGGAGCTGGCGCTGCAAAACTCGGCCAGCCGGCTAAAATCAAACCTGCGGTAATTCCGCAGATTGCCAAAAAGCTGATCGTGCTTGGGCGAGCGCCAAACAAGATCCAAGAACCGAGTACGGTGACGATCGGGTAAATAAAGAAAATCGTAATCGCAATCCCCGCCGGAATATTGCCGATCGCCAAATAAATCAAAACCTGAGACAAAAACAGAAAAAATGCGCTTCCTAAAACCTTGCTCCACAAAGCGCGATCGCCCGACTGGAACAACCGCCTAATATCTTTCCACACAGAAGGATACAGAAAAGTTGCCAATATTGGCATCAAAGCCATCACCACGATCAGCCGCATCAACAAAATCAACAAAGAATTGCCAAAACCAGGAGTTACCACCCCCGGAACTTCAAACAAGCCAAAAATCATCCGAGGATTTCTGCTTTTAATCAAAATTCTCAAACAAACATTAAACAGCGACAATACCACCGCCGAAGACAAAGCCAAAATCAAACCTGCTTGCACTTGAGAACCTGCTTGAGCAATTGCAGCAGAACCTGAAGAAGGCTGCGGCACAGAGTCCCGCGGCGCATCCACAGGTGCTGGCGCTATAGCTGGGGGGCGGACAGAATTAGCTGATACTTCGGGATAGGAATCTCTAGCATCGAAAGGATTGTCAAGATATTCTTCTTCTTCTTGTTCGAGTTCTTCCCTGATGCGGTTTACAAGATTTTGTAACAGCTCTTCCCCTTGCCGCTCTAGGGTTTGCATATTATTGAGCCGCATGGAAAGCTCGCTTTCGTAGCTGCTCAAATCTTGTTCGAGCATCTGGAAACTGCGATCGATCCTTTGATCCAGCGCCGCCAGCAACTCCGAGGCCCGTTCGTCGTAGTTGCTCGGCGGCATCGGTATCGGGAATTCGCCGCTGGGAATAGGGCTGCTGAGAGAATGTCCCGAGTTAGCACTGAGTTCGCTGAACCGCTGCACCAACAAATCCTGCAAATTGTGAGCCAAAACTTGAGCCAACTGCTTCAGCCACAATTGCTGCTGCTGAATGTATCGCCCAGACAGAGATTCCATTTGCTGGGACTGCAATTTGCGATATTGCTCTCTGAGATCTTCAATATCGTCAATCAGGTGATTTTTTTCACTTTCGAGCCGAGTAATGTCCTGATTTAACTGGCCTTTGACATTTTGGTGCAAAGCGTCCAGTTCCTGAATCACTGAGTGGAGGACTTCCTCTGCTGATTGTGCATCCCCTGGGTCGTCTTTTGACGAGTATACGTTCCGCTGCGCCATTAGCCTATAACCTCTAATTTAAACTGCACGTTCAGTGTTCTTAAGTATTTTTGCAAAGTAGAGCCCAACTTCCAGTCATTTTCTGTAAAAGATCCCTGACACTGTTTAATCAATATTAGTCGCTTGGGTTGAAGATGTGAGAAAATTGCGATCGCCCCAAAAACACTTTGTGCAATTAGAAATCATACTACAGCTTGACCTGTACACCGATTGCTCTAGGTCATTCTCACATCTGACACCAGTTTGCCAAAAGAATGCCGCTGCTGTTGTGCCCCAAACCCCGATTCAGTCACTTCTCTATTTTTTGACCGCAATCGGCAGCGACAGTTTTTGACACCCAACAGTAGAATGAGGGTTCCAGCGCAATCTGCCTGCATTCGACAACGCTACTGCTGAGTTCCCAACCCAAGTTCTCTTTAAGCATTCGCACAAAACTCCGAGAAACCCGGTTTCTGGGTTAATTTCTCCTCACTAAACCCAAAACTCCGAGAAACCCGGTTTCTGAGGATGTTAAAAGTGTCATTTTTTTACTCGCGAAAGTTTTAAGAGGCGATCGCACCATCAAAAAGCCACCCCGCGCCATCAAAAAATTAACACATCCTATCCCGAAGAGCAACAGATATGGCATCCGAAATTTTTGACGATTCCTTTACAAACGATATAGAAAAACTGAATATTTCCTCAGAAGCCGAAGTGTTTGTCTTTCCGGCATCATTTGCCCAGCAGCGCTTGTGGTTTCTCGACCAATTCGCACCGGAAAACCCTTTCTATAATGTAGTAACAGCACTGCGCTTAACTGGTTCCCTCAACTTAACAGCATTAGAGCAAACCTTCAACGCAATAGTGCAGCGACACGAAACTTTGCGAACGACTTTTGCAGCGGTATCAGGCAAACCAGTGCAGATAATCTCTGCCACTTTTAAGACTAATTTACAACTATTAGAACTGCAACATTGGCCACCAGAACTACGGGAAACAGAAGCAAATAAACTCACCGCAGCCGAATCTCTTCGCCCTTTCAATTTATCCACGGGGCCGCTGATGCGAATCACCATCCTGCGGCTGACAGAAACAGAGCATATTCTCTTGCTAAATATGCACCACATAGCCTCCGATGATTGGTCTATAGGTGTGCTAATTAGAGAAGTGCAGGCTATCTATACAGCTTTGATAAATCAACAGCCATCTCCCCTACCAGAATTATCACTTCAATATGCAGACTTTGCCGAGTGGCAGCGCGAATGGTTGCAAGGTGAAGTATTAGAAACTCAACTAGCTTATTGGCGGCAGCAATTGCACGGGATTTCTGTGTTAAATTTGCCCACAGATCGCCCTGCACCAGCTAGGCAAAATTATCGGGGAAAAACTCAATATTTAGAATTGCCGAAAAAGCTGAAAAACGCACTTCTAGCGCTCTCGCAGCGAGAAGGAGCGACTTTATTTATGACATTGCTCGCAGCATTTCAAACTTTGCTTTACCGCTACTCGCAACAAGATGATATTGTTGTAGGTTCGCCGATCGCCAATCGCAACCGCAGCGAAATAGAAGCATTAATCGGTTTTTTTGTCAATACTTTAGTGCTGCGAACAGACTGCTCGGGAAACCCGACATTTCGAGATTTTTTGGGCCGGGTGCGGGAAGTAACCCTGGGAGCTTATGCTCACCAAGATTTACCTTTTGAGAAGCTCGTCGAGGAATTGCACCCAGAGCGATCGCTGAATCGCCACCCGCTGTTTCAGGTAGTCTTCGGGCTGCAAAATGGGCCTGTGGACGAGCTAGAATTGCCAGAATTAAAGTTGAGTTCTTTTCATTTGGAGACGCAAACAACGCGCTTTGATTTAGAGCTGCATTTGTGGGAAGCTTCCGATAATTTTAGGAGCAGGTACGGCGAACATTGGGAAGATTCGGAAGGCCTCCGAGGCTTAGCTGTGTACAATACGGATTTATTTGATGAAGTTACGATCGCCCGAATGCTGAGGCATTTTAAAACGCTGCTGGAAAGCATTGTGGCTAATCCAGAACAAAGAATCGCTAACTTACCTTTATTGAGCGAGGATGAAGTGAATCAATTATTCAGAGAATGGAACGATACTCGGACAGATTATCCTCAAAATAAGTGCATTCATCAGTTATTTGAAGAGCGGGTCCAGCAGCATCTGGAGGATGTCGCCCTAACTTTCGACAGCCAAAACCTGACTTACAGAGAACTCAACAGCAAAGCCAACCAACTGGCGCATTACCTACAAAAACTGGGCGTGGGGGCGGAGGTTTTAGTGGGGCTTTGTGCAGAGCGATCGATCGACGTAATTGTCGGGATGTTGGCTATACTGAAAGCGGGAGGAGCTTACCTACCGTTAGATCCGAGCTATCCGCGCGATCGGCTAAACTTGATGCTGGAAGATGCTCAAGTTAAAGTCTTGCTAATTCAGGATAAATTAATTGAGAATTTCCGAGACTTCTCAAACTCGGTGATTTACTTCGATCGCGACTGGGAACACATAGCCAAAGAAAGCGCCGAAAATCCTGCCAACACCGTAACAGCAGACAACCTAGCTTACGTTATTTACACCTCTGGCTCAACAGGAAAACCCAAGGGAGTTGCTGTCACCCACAAAGCAGTAAATCGGCTGGTACTCAACACCAACTATATAAAAATAGAACCTACCGATAAAATTGCCCAAGCATCAAACGCCTCATTTGATGCAGCCACATTCGAGATTTGGGGAGCCTTGCTTAACGGCGCTCAACTCGTGGGAATTAGCACAAATATTACCCTTTCACCTCACGATTTAGCCTTAGAACTGCGCCAACAAGGTATCACCGTCTTGTTTTTAACAACTGCCTTATTTCAACAAATTGCTAGAGTTTTACCGCAAGCTTTTAATTCACTGCGCTGCTTGCTGTTTGGTGGAGAAGCGGTCGATATGAGATGGGTTAAAAAAGTTTTCAAACAAAATCCAACCACTCAATTAATTCACGTTTACGGGCCTACAGAAAATACCACATTTTCGGCTTATTATTGCGTGCAAGACGTACCCGAAACCGCAACATCGATCCCTATTGGCCGTCCGATCGCCAACACGCAAATTTATCTCCTCGATGCGGATTTGCAGCCGGTGGCGATCGGTGTTATGGGTCAATTGTACGTCGGCGGTGACGGATTGGCGAAAGGCTACCTCAACCAGCCGGATTTAACTGCTGCTGCATTCATTCCCAATCCTTTTAGCAATAAATCAGGTTCTAGGCTTTATAAAACAGGTGATTTAGGTCGCTATTGGGTTGACGGCAATATCGAGTTTTTAGGCCGCGTTGACGACCAAGTAAAAATTCGTGGCTACCGCATCGAGTTGGGAGAAATTGAAGCGGCTTTGTGCCAGCATCCACAAGTGCGCGAAGCAGTAGTAATTGTGAGGGAAGACATCCCCGACGATAAACATTTGGTAGCTTATGTTATTCCTGACGGCATTAATGGAAAATCAGAAAGTCACAATCTAAAATCAAGTGACTTGCGCCAATTTTTGAAAGAAAAGTTACCAGGATATATGGTTCCTGCAACTTATGCAGTGTTGGAGAATATGCCACTGACGCCTAATGGCAAAGTAGACCGCCGCGCCTTGCCCGATCTAGATACAGACAGCGAGGATATAACAGAAAATTATGTAGCGCCTCGGACTGATCTCGAAAAGGCGATCGGGAAAATTTGGGCTAATGTTTTGGGAAAACAGCAGGTTAGTATCTACGATAATTTCTTTGAGCTAGGTGGGCATTCCCTGCTAGCAACTCAGTTAATTTCTCGCATCCGGGACGCTTTGCAAGTCGAGTTATCGGTCAGCAATTTGTTTGAGGCTCCGACGGTGGCGAGTCTGGCAAAATACATTGAAACAATGCGCTGGGCTGCGAAAGGTTTGGATACTCCCAGAACTGACGAAAATGAGCGAGAAGATGTGGAATTTTAAGGTTTTACATAATTGCGGGATGATTTTGATTCTTTTGTGGAATGACCGTCCAAAAGTGGGGAGCATCTCTGTTTGACAGCCTGTCTTTTGACATTGTTCATACTTGTATAGCACAATGGTTTTTTGTCGATATTTTGGCAAACAAAAATGAGTAAATTGAACAGCGTTTTGAACCCTTCACTGGTTGCTGAACCTCCCAGTAATCGTTTTTATCGCACCGTTTGGCGATGGCACTTCTATGCAGGCTTGTTTGTTATTCCTTTCATGCTGATTTTGTCAGTCACAGGCATCATTTACCTGTTTAAACCGCAATTAGATGCTGCGATGTATCACCAGAATATGTTTGTGCAGCCTGCGGATGTGGTGATGCCTTATACTCAACAGGTGGCAGTTGTTCAACGAACTTATCCTGATGCCAAAGTAACAAAATTCACGCCGAGCGTTGCGTCTAATCGTAGTGCTGAAGTGACGATCGCGACTAAAGATGAAAGAACGCTAGCCGTTTTCGTGAATCCTTATACGGCTCAGATATTAGGCGATCGCGATGAAAACAATAATCTCCAAGCGATCGCACGCAAAATTCACGGCGAACTGATGATCGGAAAATTGGGAGATTATTTAGTAGAGCTTGCTTCCTGTTGGGGGCTTGTGCTGCTGATTACAGGATTGTATCTGTGGTTGCCTCGCGGCAAAGTAACTTTTTTAGGAACATTAATTCCGCGT
Source organism: Microcoleus sp. S36a_B3 (assembly GCF_036700745.1). Lineage (NCBI taxonomy): Bacteria > Bacillati > Cyanobacteriota > Cyanophyceae > Oscillatoriales > Microcoleaceae > Microcoleus > Microcoleus sp. S36a_B3. The sequence goes on from NZ_JAUBPN010000023.1 coordinate 9,577, forward strand.
GTGTGGAGTCAGAATAAGCGGGTATTTTGGCGGGACTTACACGCCGTTTCGGGATTTTATGGCGTATTGCTAATTGGCTTCCTCATCCTCAGTGGACTACCCTGGACAGGTTTTTGGGGAGATACCTTCGCTCGTTTGTCGAACTACTACCCTGCACAAATGCGGGATAACGTGCCTCAATCGACAACACTCACAGGCTCCCTCAATCAGCAGGGCAATCAAGTTGTGCCTTGGGCAGTAGAGCAATTACCAATTCCTAAATCGAGTACGCCTAGAGATGAGCATCATTCAGGACACAACGAAGTTATCGGGCGAACTCTTGCTGATTCGTCCGTAAATCTAGATTCTGTTGTAAATTTAGCTCAAGCAAAAGGCGCACCCCCTGGATTTAGTGTTAGTTTTCCAGAATCCAACACGGGTGTGTATACGGTTTCGGCATTTCCAAATAATCCGGCGCAAGAAATTACTTTGCACATCGATCAATACAGTGGCAAAGTATTAACAGATGTGCGGTGGAAGGATTACGGGTTAGTACCCAAAGTCGTATCAATGGGAATTTCAATTCACATGGGAAAATATTTTGGATTGAGCAATCAACTACTGATGTTGTTTGCATCCTTAATTTTGATTGTGCTTTCAGTAAGTGGTACGGTGATGTGGTGGCAGCGTCGTCCGAAAGGGACGGGTTGGCTCGGTGCGCCTGCAATGCCCACCCATGTTCAGGGATGGAAAGTGCCACTCGCAATCGTTGCTGTTTTAGGGATTGCCTTCCCGCTTGTAGGACTTTCACTCGTCACCGTTCTGCTGTTGGATTATTTCGTTTTGGCTCGTATTCCTGCCCTCAAGCGCATTTTCAGTTAAACGTGGAAGGGTGACAAAGAGGTCTAGGAACTAGACCGAATCAGTGCGTAGGTTGGGCCCGGAGGGAACGAACCCTCCGTTTCACTCCGCCCAACATTTTCGCTACAATTTTCCTTAACTGAACCGTATGGGATTTTAACTCACATTTTTAGTCACGAAATTTCAGTGCAGAATGCCCTGACAGCTTGGGCAAACTCTTGGTTGTGTTCCATTAATGCCATGTGTCCTCCTCGCTTGATAGTAACTAGCTCTGCTTGAGGTAATTCTGCTTTCATTCGCAGGCTAGCTGGGGGGGTAGTTGCGATATCTGAATCGCCGCAGATCACCAACACTGGAATATCAATTGATGGCAAAGTTTTTGTTTCGTCAAATTTGAACATTCCCAGTGTGCCGCGAGCGAGAACGCCGGGAGAACCCAAGGCTGATAATAAAGCAGAAAACTCTAATTGACCGCGCGTTTCAGTGCCTTTAAATCCCGATAATTCTACACTGATGTGCAGTGAACCATTGAGATAGCTCAGCCAAGTCATTCCCCACATAATGGGTTCAAGAGCTGCGGTGAGGTAGAGCAGAGGTTGGAGCAGCGGCTTTTGCAAAGCGCGTAATAAACCGCTAAAAATAGCAGTTTTGACGGGATTAGTATAAGTCGTATCTACCAGAATTAAACCAGCTACTCGACTACCGAGAAGTTCTGGGAAAAGCCGACTGAATGTTAGAGCAATCATGCCACCCATGCTGTGTCCGAGTAGGATAACAGGTTTAGTTCCTGCTATGGCAATGACGGCTTCGAGATCGCGGGCAAATTTTTCTAGGGAGTAGTCGCTGTTTTTTGGTCGAGTAGATTTTCCCAAACCTGGAAGATCCCAAACAATCACTCGGTAGCGATCGGTTAGTTGCCGTTTCGCGTAATACCAAACCATACTGTTCGGCCCCCAACCATGTGAGAGAATAATCGGCTGTCCGTCCTCTGGGCCGTAGAATTCTACTTGTAAAATAGTGCCATCAGGCCTCTCTACCCGCTGAACCGTACCCGTCCGGATCGGCTTGGGTTCGTCAGCACCGGGGCGGCGGAACAGCGGCAAACTGATAAAGCGGCCGCCAACAGACCAAAGAAGCATCAAGACTCCGCTGACTAAGTAGGAAATCCCTACAAGTTGGCCGATGTACCATTCGTAAATAATATATATACCTCCGCCAAGTACGCCGATCGACAGCAGTCCTAGCAGCCATAGGAACAGGAAATTGAAGGGCATGAACGGCATAAGCTGAAACCTTGGGTAGGATTTTGGTTGCGGATTCAAACAGAATCATACTCAGGTTAGGCCACAGTCGGCAAGCGGTAAGTTAAGCTCTTAATTTGTGCGCTGGTAGAATTTATTTTATTGATTTGCCCAAGTAATCACAGGATGACTCAAAATGCCCGATCCAAAAATACCGAGTTCATCGCCAAATGCCAGAGATTCTGTCACGGTGGAGTTAGTTGAGTTTTTATCTTACCTTCGCAGTCTAGATATTAATATTTTTGTTGAGGGCGATATCCTGCGCTGCAACGCTCCCGAAGGAATGATTACACCAGAACTGCGTGCCGAAATTTCTCATAAAAAAGCTGAAATAATTTCATTTTTAAAAGCAGCTAATCGTACTTCTAGTTTCACTCCTACACCGATTGTTCCTCTGGGGCGGGACGGAAATTTACCGCTTTCTTTTGCACAGCAGCGCTTGTGGTTTCTCGACCAATTAGTCCCGAACAATCCCTTCTATAATGTTCCCGCAGCCTTGCGTTTGACAGGTTCGCTCAAGTTTTCGGCGCTGCAACAAACCTTCAATGAAATTGTGCGCCGCCACGAAGCTTTACGGACGACTTTAGCAGTAGTTTCGGGCCAACCTGTTCAGAGAATAGCTGCTGCTTTCCACCTCCCGATTAATGTAGTAGACTTGCGAAACTTGCCAAAAGAATCTCGACAAACTGAAGCAAACCGGCTCACCGCCCAGGAAGCGCAACGTTCTTTCAATTTGTCCAATGACTTGTTGCTTCGAGTCACATTATTGCAGTTAGATGATGCCGAATATTTACTAATGCTGAATATGCACCACATTGTCTCCGATGGTTGGTCTATCGGAGTGCTTATTCAGGAATTAGGCGCACTTTACACGGCATTTGCTAGCGAAAAACCTTCGCCTTTACCGGCTTTGTCAATCCAGTACGCTGATTTTGCAAAATGGCAGCGCGAATGGCTGCAAGGGAAAGTTTTAGAAACGCAGCTTGCTTACTGGAGACAGCAGTTAAACGGCATTTCTATGCTAAATTTGCCTGCGGATCGCCCCAGGCCTGCAATTCAAAGTTACCGAGGCAAAAGGCAATTTTTGCAACTGCCAAAACAACTGAGCGAGGCTTTAGAAACCTTGAGCCAGGGCGAAGGAGTGACGCTGTTTATGACAATGCTGGCAGCTTTTAAAACGTTGCTTTACCATTACGCGCAGCAAGAAGATATTGTTGTAGGTTCGCCGATCGCCAATCGCAACCGCAGTGAAATCGAAGCATTAATAGGTTTTTTTGTCAACAGTTTGGTGTTGCGTACAGATTTGTCGGGAAATCCAACTTTTCGGGAACTTTTAAACCGAGTCAAAGAGGTAGCATTAGGAGCTTACGCTCACCAAGATTTGCCGTTTGAGAAGTTAGTAGAAGAACTGCACCCCGATCGCGCGTTGAACCAAAATCCCTTATTTCAGGTGGCGTTTGCGCTGCAAAACGCGCCGGGGAATCGGTTAGAATTGCCAGAATTAATGCTCAGCCCGCAGCAGTTGGATGTGGGTACAGCGCGGTTTGATTTGGAGTTTCATTTGTGGGAGCGATCGCCCAACAGCTCGGGAAGCAACCAATCGCCCAGCAATAAGCTGTGGGTTGATAGCTCGGAAGGCATCAGCGGCATGGTTATTTACAGCGCCGATTTATTTGATGAAGCTACGATTACCCGCCTGATCGGGCATTTTCAAGCCTTGTTAGAGAGCATTGTGACAAATCCCGAACAGCGAATTGCCAACTTGCAATATTTGAGCGCCCAAGAGCGCTATCATTTGTTAGTTGAATGCAACAATACTCAGGCGGATTACCCGCAAGATTTGTGCGTCCATCAGCTATTTGAAATGCAGGCCGATCGGACACCGGATGCGGTGGCGCTGGTATTTGGAGAGGAGCGAGTCACCTATCGAGAGCTAAATCTCCGCAGCAACCAACTAGCACGTTATTTGCAAAAAATGGGGGTTGGGACGGAAGTTTTAGTCGGGCTTTGCTGCGGGCGATCGCTCGATCTGATCGTGGGAATGTTGGGTATCCTGAAAGCGGGAGGAGCTTACCTAATTTTAGATCCGAGCTATCCTGCTGAGCGATCGAGCTTTATGGTAAAAGATGCTCAAGTGTCAGTATTGCTTACCCGCCAGGGAATAAATTCCCTGTCTAATAGCGAAAGTCGTCTAAAGACGACTGAAGGAGGACAAGTTTCCAGTCGGCTTCAGCCGACTTCAGCTATGAGCCAGGGAATTTATTCCCTGGTGGATGATGGCGAAGTGCAAAATTTAGAAACACAGTCAGAGGATAAAATTCACCATCCAAGGGTTGTTTTTCTAGACACAGATTGGGAGATGATTTCCCAAGAAATCGCCGACAATCCCACCAGCGCCGTCACAGCCGAAAATCTGGTTTACGCGATTTACACTTCCGGTTCCACGGGAAAGCCGAAAGGAGTTGAAATTGAGCACGGGAGCCTGTTAAATCTCGTTTTTTGGCATCAAAGAGAGTTTGGCGTGTCAGCGGGCGATCGAGCAACGCAAATTGCTGCGATCGGCTTTGATGCTTGCGGGTGGGAAATTTGGCCTTATCTCGCCGCAGGATCTAGCATCTACTTTCCAGAAGATGACATCAGGCGAGATCCTGAAAAACTGCAAAACTGGTTAGTATCAAACGCCATTACAATTAGCTTTTTGCCAACACCTTTAGCCGAGAAAGTTTTGCTATTAGATTGGCCTCAAAATACAGCGTTGCGAATTTTGCTCGCAGGCGGCGAAAAACTGCAACAACATCCTTTAAAATCCCATCCATTTAAGCTAGTAAATAATTACGGCCCAACCGAGAACACCGTCGTCACAACTTCCGGTTATATTCCTGTAACAGAGCAAACAGACATCGCCCCGACAATTGGTCGCCCTATTGCTAACACTCAACTCTACATATTAGACAAATATTTGCAGCCCGTACCAATGGGGGTTGTTGGCGAATTGTACATCGGCGGAAACGGACTCGCTCGCGGCTACCTCAACCGCCCAGATTTAACCGCACAAAGCTTTATTGTCAATCCTTATTCAGACACCATTCTCAATGACTTGTTTAGGAACAGGCAAGATGCCTGTTCCACAAGAGATGAATTTTCTTGTGGAACAGGCATCTTGCCTGTTCTCGATAAGAGTGCAACATCTCAGTTTAAACAAAATTCAAGAGAGCGAATTTACAAAACCGGCGACTTAGTGCGCTACAGATGCGATCGCAACCTTGAATTTTTAGGACGCATCGACGAACAAGTAAAAATTCGCGGTTTCCGCATCGAATTAGGAGAAATCGAGACAGTATTAACTCAACATCCGGCCGTGCAGCAAACTGTAGCAATAGCTTCGGAAAATGGACAGGGAGATAAACGTTTAGTAGCTTATATTGCCCTGAATCCTGAATATAGCAGTGCCAGCGAAAAAAACCAAATAATGCAATTGCAGGACGAACAGGTTTTGCAGTGGCAAATGCTCTACAATGAAACTTACAATCAACCTGCTGTTGACTCAGATCCAACATTTAATATTGTCGGCTGGAATAGCAGTTATACTAATCAGCCAATCCCAGCAGAACAGATGCGCGACTGGGCGAACAATCAAGCCGCCCAAATTTTAGCTTTGCAGCCGAGCAGAGTGTTAGAAATTGGCTGCGGCACAGGTTTGTTGCTGTTCCAAATTGCCTCTCGCTGCACTCAATATTGCGGAACAGACTTTTCACCTATTTCGCTCAACTATATTCGGCAGCAATTGGCAAATCAACAGTTAGCTAATGTAACGCTGCTTCAGAAAATGGCGACTGACTTTGAAGGAGTAGAGACAGCAGCTTTTGACGCAGTAATTCTCAACTCTGTCGTGCAATATTTCCCGACTATCGACTATCTCGTGCAGGTGCTAGAAGGTGCGGTGAAAGCAACTGCCCCCGGCGGCTTTATATTCATCGGAGATGTCCGCAGCTTGCCGTTGCTGGCAGCTTTTCACGCTTCGGTACAACTGTATCAAGCCGAACCTTCTCTCGCGGGCGAAAAGTTGCAGCAGCGAGTACAAATGCAAATTTTTCAAGAAACAGAGTTAGTTGTTGAACCAGATTTTTTTAGCGCCTTAAAACACCGCTTTCCGCAGATTGGCGGCGTAGAGATTCAATTGATTCGCGGTAGTTATCATAATGAGTTAACTGCTTTTCGGTACAATGCTATTTTGCATATTGCGTCTGAAACAGCCCGCCCTATATTATCGCAAAAAGGGGAGTGGGGCGCAGAAAAAAGGCTGGATTGGTTGGATAAAAATCAGAATCTGACTGTTACCAAGGTGCAACAAATATTATTGGAAAATCAACTCGATGTTTTAAGAATTGCTAATGTGCCTAATGCGCGGGTAACGGCAGCAGTTAAGGCGGCAGAATTGCTGTCTGTTGTCGATAAATTTCCAACAGCAGGTCAGTTGCAGAAAGCCGTGGAAAAAGTAGAGGATTTAGGAGTCGATCCCGAAGCTTGGTATGCTTTGGAAGTTCCGTATAATGTTAATATTAGTTGGTCTAATTCCGACAGTCAAGGGCGCTACGATGTAGTGTTTGCACGGGGCAAAACTAGAGATTTTGTGCCAGAAACCAGAAGCGATAACTTGCGTCCTTGGCGCTCTTATGCTAACAATCCCTTACAAGCTAAAGCAGCGCGTAAATTAGTGCCGCAGTTGCAGGCTTATCTAGCAGAAAAACTGCCGGAATATATGGTTCCGTCGGCTTTTGTAGTGCTGGAGTCGCTACCTGTGACGGCTAACGGAAAGGTCGATCGGCTCGCTTTGCCTGCACCGGAGCCGATTAAGTTAGAATGGGCTGGCGGTTATGTTGCGCCTCAGACTTCTATTGAGGAAGTTTTAGTGAAAATTTGGGTTGAGGTTTTGGGGATAAAGCGAGTGGGTATCCGGGACAATTTCTTTGAATTAGGAGGCCATTCGCTGCTGGCGACTCAGCTTGTTTCTAGAGTGCGAGATGCTTTCGGAGTAGAGTTGCCTTTGCGCCGGGTTTTTGAAGCGCCGACAATTTCAGAATTATCTAAGATTGTTGAGAGTTTGAAAGATAAGAATGCTAAAAGTGATGCTCCGGCTTTAGTGCCTCTTTCTCGCGAAAAACGTCGCGTGAAGCTGTCATCGCTGAACAGAGAAAATAAAGACAGATAATGTTTGAGACTAAAATCCGCAAATATATTAACTACTTGGGAGATACAGAATACATGGCTGAGGTTGTTGCATCGCCTGGGGCGGTTGATTCTATGATTAAGTTCCTCCAAAGTAACGATCGCGAAATTATTAACGATACTTGTTTTTTTATTAGAGATTTTGTCCTGAGTTGTTCTCAAAATCATACGTGCCGACAATCTTGGGAAAGCCAGCTAAAGTCAGCTATTATCCCAGAAATTGAAAATTTGCTTTTTGCGGATAACCATTTCATCCGCAAAGACGCAATTTATACACTAGGAAAAATATGCAGCTACGACAGCATACCAGTAATGCTTAATGCCTTTTATCAACTCCGTGATCGAGACCCAATTTTACTGCCGAGACTTATAGGAGAGTTATTTTGGCTGGGCATCAATAATCCCTGGGATATAATTGACAGTATGGCAGTCAGCGATCGGTACACAACTCGGTGGGCTGTCGTGGATGTGTTGGGGAAATTTGGTTGCAACTCGCCAAATGATGAAGACTTTTTGAGGGCACACAAATTATGCGATCGACTTCGACGCGATGCACATCATCTCGTCAGAGAAGAAGCAGAATATAATTATCAATATTTAGAATTGCAGCGTCGAAAGCATCAAGAAAATATGTCTAAGGCTGAGTACAGACAACAGAGGAAGGAATTAAAAAAAATTAGCACATTTTTGCCTTTTGGTAACATTATCAGTCAGTTTGGTCATTATATGTACGAGCGCAATTTACATACATATACCATTGAAGAGTTAGAAACATTTATAAAAAAAATTAAAAATAGTTTGGAGATTATCTGAATTTGGGCAAAATTAATTATGAGTGAGTTAAGATCGCTAATGAGCCACAACATCGAAAACAACTGCCCCAAAACTGATGAGAACAAACTAAATTTAGAGCAAGAAACAGAAGTTTTCGTCTTCCCCGCATCGTTTGCTCAGCAGCGGCTTTGGTTCCTCAATCAATTAGCACCGGGTAATCCTTTTTACAATGTCTCAGCAGCGCTCCGCTTAACTGGTTCGCTCAACTTAAGATGCTTAGAGCAAACTTTCAATGAAATTGTGCAGCGGCACGAAACTTTACGCACCACTTTTACGCTTTTGGAAGGGGAACTCGTACAAGTTATTGCTCCAATTTTAACGGTATCTATCCCCACAATCGACTTACAAAATCTCTCGCCAACTCAGCAGGAAACCGCAGCGCTGCAACTCGCAACCGATGCAGCGCAATGCCCTTTCGATTTAGCCGCAGGGCCGTTATTCAAAGTAACGCTGCTACAACTCAGTGAAACAGAACATATATTGTTGCTCAATTTACATCATATTGTGGCTGATGGTTGGTCGATTGGAGTGCTAATTCGAGAGCTGGGAACGCTCTACACAGCATTTGTAAAAAATGAGATCTCGCACTTACCAGCACTGCCCGTGCAGTACGCCGACTTTGCAGAATGGCAGCACCAATGGTTGCAGGGCGAAGTATTAGAAACTCAGTTAGCTTATTGGCTGCAGCAGTTAAAGGGAATTACCACACTCAATCTACCAACAGACAGGCAAAGACCCGCCGTTCCATCCTACCGCGGCGCTAAACAATTTATAACACTATCACCTGCTTTGAGCGAGGCGCTAAAGTCATTGAGCCAGCAAGAAAGCGCGACTTTATTTATCACTCTACTAGCCGCTTTTCAAACTTTGCTATACCGCTATACAGGACAAGTAGATATTGCAGTAGGAACGCCGATCGCCAATCGCAACCTGAGCGAAATAGAAGCATTAATCGGTTTTTTTGTCAACAGTTTAGTGCTGCGTGCAGATTTATCAGGAAACCCAACTTTTCGGGAACTATTGCATCGGGTAAAAAACGTCGCAATGGCAGCCTACGCCCACCAAGATTTGCCCTTCGAGAAGTTGGTTGAGGAAATGCACCCCGATCGCGAGTTGAGCCGCAACCCCCTATTTCAACTTAGTTTCAGCCTGCAAAACACTCCTGTAGCAGCGCTAGAATTGCCGGGAATCGTTGGAGAGGCGATCGACTTTGACGCGGGAACCGCCAAGCTCGATTTAGAGTGCCACTTGTGGGAAAATGCAGGGAGTATTCAAGGCCAATTTGTCTACAGCACAGACTTATTTGATAGCGCTACAATTGCGCGCATGGCGGGACATTTCCAAAGGGTGCTCGAAGCCATTGTTGCCAATCCCACACAGCACCTCAACGACTTGGCTTTGCTGACAGCGCCAGAATACCAGCAATTATTAATCGATTGGAATGACACTCAGAGAGATTATCCGCAAAACCAGTGTTTCCATGAGCTATTTGAAGAGCGAGTCGAGCTCGCGCCCGATGCTGTAGCCGCCGTCTTTGAAAACCAGCAGTTAACCTACCGCCAACTCAACAGCCAAGCCAACCAACTTGCACATTACTTGCAGCAATTGGGAGCAGCACCAGAAATTTTAGTGGGCCTTTGTGTAGAACGTTCCTTAGATGCGATCGTCGGATTGCTAGGCATTATCAAAGCAGGCGCAGCCTACCTGCCTTTAGATCCAACTTATCCTCAAGAGCGCCTTAACTTCATGTTAGAAGATGCTCAGGTGTCGATTTTGGTAACTCAGCAGCACTTAGCAAAAAACTTGACGCAGCCGGAAAATTACGGAGTTTTTTCAGTAGTGTGTTTGGACTCCCACAGAGAAATTATCGCCCGACAAAGCCCAGAAAACCCAACTACAAATATCATACCCGAAAACCTAGCCTACGTCATTTACACATCTGGTTCAACCGGAAAACCCAAAGGCGTTTTAATCGAACATCGGGGACTATACAACTTAGCGATAGCTCAAATAGAAGCTTTTAACTTAAACTCAAATCACCGCATTTTGCAATTCGCATCCCTGAGTTTTGATGCCTCAATCTTTGAGATTGTCATGGCCTTGGGAACCGGAGCAACACTTTACTGTGCCAAGAAAGAATCTTTGTTACCCGGACAAACATTAATCCAATTTTTGCAGGACAATGCTATTACTCACGCTACCCTCCCGCCCTCGCTGCTAGCTGTCCTTCCAAACGCCGAACTTCCCGCACTGCAAACAATCATCTGTGCTGGCGAATCCTGTTCCCCGGATATTGTTAAACGCTGGGCTTCCCGGCGCAGATTTTTTAACGCTTACGGCCCTACAGAAGCGACAGTCTGGTCAAGTTTGGCCGAAATTAGCGAGCCCAAAAAACCGCCAATCGGCCGCCCAATAGCTAACACTCAACTCTATATTTTAGATAAAAATTTACAGCCTGTACCCGTTGGAATTCCCGGTGAATTGTACATCGGTGGCAGCGGATTGGCGCGAGGCTACCTGAACCGCCCCGAATTAACAGCCCAGAGATTTATTGCTAATCCCTTTAGCCAGAAAGCAGGAGAACGAATTTATAAAACTGGTGACTTAGCCCGCTATTTTCCCGACGGCAATATTGAGTTTTTAGGCCGCACTGACGAACAGGTAAAAATTCGCGGCTATCGAATAGAATTGGGAGAAATTGAAGCGCTGCTGGTTCAGCATCCAGCAGTCAAAGAAACAGCGGCGGTTGCTGTGGATGATTTGTCTGGCAACAAACGCCTAGTTGCTTATGTCGTCCCCAATCACAATCAGACGCTTAATCCCGTGGGAATGCGGAATTTCCTCAAACAACAACTGCCCAATTACATGATTCCCAGTGCTTTTGTGGCGATCGACTTTCTGCCCCTAACTCCCAATGGCAAAATCGATCGCAACCGCCTAATATCGCCGCAGAATCTCACTAGCAATTCAACAGATAAAAGCTGCATTGCACCTCGCACGCCAACCGAGTCAACCCTCGCCCAAATTTGGTCAAAAATCCTTAACACAGAGCCAGTTGGCATTGGCGACAACTTCTTCGATTTGGGTGGAGATTCCCTGCTCGCAATCCGCCTCATCAATGAGATTAACCAGCAATTTGAGCGCGAGTTGTCGCTGTCTGCTCTTTTTTTAAATCCGACAATTGAAGGTTTAGCAGATTCGCTAGATTCAGGAACAAATTCTGAGGAATGGTCGCCGTTAGTGGCAATTAAGCCTCGCGGTAAAAATCCGCCTTTCTTCTGCGTTCATCCCATCTTTGGCGTGGTATTTCCTTATGTCGAGTTAGCATTTCAGCTAGGAGAAAATCAACCGTTTTACGGGCTGCAACCTAAAGGGATTGACGGGGAAAGTTCTCCGTTAACTAGCATTGAAGACATGGCGGCTGACTACATCGCAGCCTTGCGTACAGTTCAACCAAAAGGGCCTTATTTTTTAGGAGGTTGGTCTTTTGGAGGTTTGGTGGCTTTTGAGATGGCTCAACAGTTACTCGCAGCGGGTGATGAAGTGGCTTTGCTGGCTGTGCTGGATACTTTAGCGCCGGTTGCTGCTAACAAACCTTCTGTTTGGGACGGTTGCAAGTTTATTCTGACTACTGTTTCCCGCTCTATCTGGCCTTTTGTGGTCGATTATTTTCGCTTGGTGGCTGCTGCGGAAAATGTGCAAGTTGGCGGTATTGCTGCCAGGTTTCCTAAATTAAATAAGCTGCTTAATTGGGCAGCTAATTTTTGGCATAGCTGGAATTGGAAGCAGGCGATTATGGTTAGTATCCTATTTCAGGAGTCAAAAGAACGGAGCTGGCGCGAGCTGGCAATTCCCTCGATGTTTACTGTATTTCAGGCTAATAGTCAAGCAACTCTCAGCTATGTACCGAAAATTTATCCGCAGCGAATTACTCTGTTTAGATCGAGGGAAAAGCTAAGCATGAGTCATCAAGATCCGACTCTTGGCTGGAGCGAATTAACGACCCAAAAAGTAGAGGTGATTAGAGTTCCTGGGAATCATCTTACTATGCTGAGAAAGCCAGGGGTCGAGGTGCTGGCTCAACAGCTAAAGCATTGCTTGGAGAAGGAATTAAGTCATTGAGTGGCGCGCGTGCTGGTGCGCCGCAACCGGGCTTGATGTGCGAAATTGCTATTAGTCCTGAATCCGATCTTCATCTGCGTGAATCAGCGTCCATCCATTGTCATCTGCGGTTTACATTCTCTTTTTTTAACCGCAGATGAGGGCAGATAAACACAGATTAACCTGGACTTCCCCCTGCAAATATACTTACATAGGCTCAAAAGCCTATCATTGCAAAAGTTTCCATTGTTGAGTAAAATTTCTGTAGCCATGTAGGTTATTCACGCCTGGAAGCTTACGCCAATTATATTGAATCTATTGCGTTCTGCGCGATCGCCAAAAACGGCTATTGCTTTAACTTGGGTACAGTTTTTTCACTCAACAATTGAAACCTATAGCAATCCGATCTGAGTCTCACAACACAACGCCCTCTTGTCTTCCTAGACTTCTTGTATAGCAAGACTTTCAGATTTTACAGAGCGAGAAAATCACTTAGGATTGCTATATAATGGGTAAATGTTTTAGATATTTTATTACATTTGTACGGGGGAAGTCCTGTTTAACCGCCCAAGTATTTACTACCGTCCTCAGAAAATAACGATTTTAAAATTTCCCATTCTTCATCCGTACCTAAGCCTTCCCAATAAGCCCATATCCAATTATCCCTTAGTGTTTCAACTGTTTTCTTTTCGTCTTCTGTCCATAGGGTTTCATCAGTAGTAAGGGGGCGGTCTTCCAATAAACTTGAAAGCTCATAAATAAGTTCGCCTACTTTAGGTTTATCTAAAACTTTAGTACCACGGTATTGATTATCACTGTCAAACAAAGGTCTAAGTAACTCATAATATCCGTCCTTATCACTCAAATCACTAGACCAGTGATTGTACAATTCCATTACAGCTTTATATTTATGGATATTCCAAGTAGTGCTATCAGGACTTCTGGGACAGCGTTTAATGAGCTTTTTAATGTCTTTAATTGTAGGTTCGGGCATAGTTTTAGGTCAGGCGATTGGTACGGTGGTACTGAAAAGGGTTAAAACCATTAATTCACAAGACTTTGAGGATGTCCATCTAGCACTTTAAAACCGTAGAGTGTCTAACCTGTCCTAAGAGTCGTCTGGAAGACTCAGGAGGGTGTGTTAGATGTTGTGAAGGTTAAAACAAACCAGATGAGTTACGATAGGTCTATAATCTCAATCTTATGCTTGTGTTTGGTTAAACAGGACTTCCCCCGTACAAATGTAATAAAATATCTAAAACATTTACCAATTATAGGTTTCAATTGTTGAGTGAAAAAACTGTACCCAAGTTAAAGCAATAGCCGTTTTTGGCGATCGCGCAGAACGCAATAGATTCAATATAATTGGCGTAAGCTTCCAGGCGTGAATAACCTACATGGCTACAGAAATTTTACTCAACAATGGAAACTTTTGCACTGATAGGCTTTTGAGTCTATGTAAGTATATTTGCAGGGGGAAGTCCAGATTAACGCAGATGAGTTAGATCAATTCCGGTTGCACCATCCATCCGTGATTGTTGACTGATGACTGTTCTCAAATGCCTCAATCTAAAATCTAAAATTGCCCAATGGATTGGGCGATGCTAAAAATGCTAGCACCCAAAACGGCTGCGATCGGAAGAGTAACCAGCCAAGCCGAACCAATTGACAGCAAAGTTTTCCAGCGTACTGTTTTCCAAGCTTTGATCAGTCCGACTCCGACAACTGCACCGACTAAAGCGTGGGATGTGGAAACCGGAAACCCGAAGCGGGATGCTAGCAAGACTGTGGTGGCTGTGGCTAATTCCGCGCAAAATCCGCCGCTGGGTTGCAGTTGGATGATCTTTTCGCCGACTGTGGCAATTACATTTTTACCCCAAATTGCTAAACCGATGACGATTCCTACGCCTCCGACGATTAAAATCCACAGGGGAACGCTGAAATCGTCTGAGGGAAAGGAACCTGTGCGCCGGATGTAGGCGATCGCAGCTAGGGGCGCAACGGCATTTCCTACGTCGTTGGAACCGTGGGCAAATGCTACAAAACAGGCGCTCAATACTTGAAATCTCGCCATCTGTTGCTCGATCGGACAGTGGCGAGGAGGGGGGTCTTGGGGGAGAGTGGGGGAGGGGGAGATTGGGAGATTGGGAGAGTTTGTGTTTGTACTTCTTCCTTCTTCCTTCTTCCTTATTACTTCTTCCTTCTCTACTAATTCTAATGTTTTCCAGCTATTGAGGGAAAGTCCGATCGCCCCAATTCCCCCAATCGCGATCGCAATATCGTGCACCGGAATATTCCAGCCCAGTCGATCGTACACAAAGGCGATCGCTCCTGTCTGCACGAAAGCCGTGTCTACAATAGACGGCAGTACAATTATCCCGAATACGCTCAGCAGTGCAGCACTCAGCCAAGGTATCCACTCGCGCATCTGAAATAGAGGATCTGGTCGATCGAGAATCGAATACTTCACCGCACTGTAAAATAGTGCTGCTAAAACACCGCTGGCAAAAGGTGTCGCCAGCCAAGTTAAGGAAATACTGCCGATTGTTCGCCAATCAACCGCATGAATTCCGGCTGCAACCCAGCTAAAACCCGCGATCGCACCTACCACCGCATGAGATGAAGAAACCGGCAAACCTCGACTCGTAGCGATTTGCAGCCACAACCCGCAGGATATCAGCACTGAAACCATCCCGACTAAAAATACCTGCGGCCGGGCAGAAAACACATCTACATTGACAACTCCTGTTGCCAGAGTTTGGGAAACTCCTTGCCCGAACAGCACTGCGCCGGAAAACTCCAGTATGCCTGCAACAATTATTGCTTGCCGCAGCGTTAGCGCTTTCGAGCCTACGGATGTCCCCATCGAGTTAGCGACATCGTTTGCTCCCAAGTTGGCGGCGACGTACAAAGCCAGTACAGCCAGCGCCGCCAGTTGCAGAAATACGAGCTCTGAGCTATTTAACATTGCATTTTTTTGTTTGTCATAAAACTGGCAGTTCGATATATGATAAGGGATTGTGAGTTTTGGTAAATCCCATGAAAGGCGCAGAAATAATCCGTTCTATCGAAACGGAAGAAATCAATAGAGTCAAGCAAGAACTAAATAAACAACTCCCCCAAATTTACGTGGGCGACACAGTGCGCGTCGGCGTGAAAATTAAAGAGGGTTCTAAAGAACGGGTTCAGCCCTACGAAGGGACTGTGATTGCGATGCGAAACGGCGGGATTAATGAAACAATCACCGTGCGCCGCGTGCTTCAGGGCGTGGGTGTGGAACGGGTGTTTATGATTCACTCGCCCCGCATCGCTACGATCCAAGTCATGCGCCGCGGGAAAGTCCGCAGAGCCAAACTTTACTACCTGCGCGATCGCGTGGGCAAGGCAACTCGGGTCAAACAGCGGTTCGATCGCTCTCTGTAGGAATGCACCAAGCTTTCCTTTTGTTCATGGAAAATGGGAAATTGAAAAATTTCAAAAAAAAGTTTCCCATTTCCGAGCGCACTGTGTTAAAATAGAAATCTAGAGGTTAAGCGAGTTTCAGCAACCTCACCTGTGCGCTCTTAGTTCAGTTGGTAGAACGCAGGTCTCCAAAACCTGATGTCGGGGGTTCAAGTCCTCCAGGGCGCGCTGAATCACCAAACTTGAAATTCTGCCCGAAAGCGCCCGGATTATTGGCTGGAAACAGCCTAAACCGCAAGTTTTCGGGTAGAATTAATTTTTGTGGGCGGTTCGCAAAAAATGCCATCAACAAATGCTCGGTGTGGTCTCTCGATCGCCCTTAAGAGCGATCGGCACTTATACCGTTGATGGATTTAGCTTGTAAAAAAGTGCTGGCTTTGGATTTGAAATTTTGGACTTGGGCGTAAGTGGTTAGTGTCAAAAAATCAAAGAGCCGCGAGCCACTCACACAATCTAAAATCTACAATCTAAAATCGCAAGGGGGATTCGATCGTGGCGAAAAAAGACGAAGCTCAAGAAACTCAAGAGATCGCGGCGTCTGGGTTTGATCCTGTGGGTTTTTTAAAAGACACTAGAGAAGAACTCGACAAAGTGGTGTGGCCTAGTCGCCAGCAGCTAATTAGCGAGTCTTTGGCCGTGCTTTTGATGGTAATCCTTTCAGCAAGCCTGATCTATTTGGTGGATAACTTCTTTAACTGGGGCGCAGGAAAGGTGTTTGGGCCATGACTTTTGCATCAGAAGAATCTGATTATTCCACAGAAGCGACGGGACAAGCTTCATCGGCAGATGTGCCGGAAATTGATGCTCGCTGGTATGCTGTTCAAGTTGCCTCTGGCTGCGAAAAGCGGGTGAAGGCTAACTTGGATCAGCGGATTCAAACCTTGGATGTTGCCGATCGCATCGTTCAAGTAGAAATTCCGCAAACTCCGGCGATCAAAGTCGGTAAAGACGGTTCCAGGCGGCAGTCCGATGAAAAAATCTTCCCCGGCTACGTACTCATCCGTATGTTTATGGACGAAGATACGTGGCAGGTGATCAAAAATACCCCGAATGTAATTAATTTTGTCGGGGCAGAGCAGAAACGCCGCTACGGGCGCGGCAGAGGTCACGTCAAACCGCTACCTCTGAGTCATTCGGAAGTAGAACGGATCTTCAGAAACGCTCAGGAATCAGAACCAGTTGTCAAAGTATCGATGGCGACAGGAGACCACGTTGTGGTACTTTCCGGGCCGTTTAAGGATTTTGAAGGTGACGTGATTGAAGTGAGCCCGGAACGGAACAAGCTCAAAGTTTTACTCTCGATTTTTGGGCGCGATACGCCTGTAGAATTGGAGTTCAATCAGGTTCAGAAACAGAACTAACTAATGGCAAAGAAAGTTGTTGCAGTAATTAAGTTGGCGATTACGGCGGGAAAAGCCAACCCAGCTCCTCCGATCGGCCCAGCCTTGGGTCAGCACGGCGTCAATATTATGATGTTTTGCAAGGAGTACAATGCTAGAACCGCAGACCAAGCTGGTCTTGTGGTTCCGGTAGAAATTTCGGTTTTTGAAGACCGCAGTTTTACGTTTATTCTCAAAACCCCCCCGGCTTCGGTTTTGATTCAAAAAGCTGCTGGCATTGCTAAGGGTTCGGGTGAACCTAACCGCAAGCAAGTAGGGACAATTACACAGGCTCAGTTGCGAGAAATCGCTGAAACCAAAATGCCTGACCTCAATGCTAATGATGTTGAAGCAGCAATGAAAATTGTGGCTGGAACAGCTAAAAACATGGGCGTGGCGATCGCAGATTGAAGGAAGAAGGAAGAAGGAAGAAGGAAGAGGGAAGAGGGAAGAAGGAAGAGGAAAGAGGGAAATTTTTTTTCTGATTCGCAATTCTTACTTGTCAGTCTTAAATCCTAAATTGCTAATTCAAAATTCCTGATTTTCAATCTAAAATCTAAAATCTAAAATCCAAAATTGATCGATTCAGGGGGAGAAGCAAAGCTTCGCTAGGAATCGCAAATTTTTTAGGTACGAAATGAGCCAAATGGTTCAATCGCAAATCTAAAATCTCAAATCCAAAATCGACTGACCCCAGAGATAAAAATGGCAAAGAAAGTATCGCGAAGACTGCAAGAACTTCAAAAGAAAGTAGAAGAGAGACCCTACGAACCGCTGGAAGCTCTGCAACTTTTGAAAGAAACAGCAACCGCTAAGTTTGGCGAAGCTGCTGAAGCTCACATCCGTTTGGGAATTGACCCTAAATATACTGACCAACAGTTGCGGACAACTGTGTCGCTGCCAAAAGGCACTGGTCAAGTAGTCAGAATTGCGGTGATTGCTAAGGGCGAAAAAGTTAAAGAAGCTCTGAATGCCGGCGCGGATCTTGCTGGTTCCGAAGAGTTGATCGAAGATATTCAGAAGGGCATGATGGACTTCGATTGTCTGATTGCTACCCCTGACGTAATGCCGTTGGTGGCAAAATTGGGCCGATTGTTGGGGCCGCGCGGTTTGATGCCTTCTCCGAAAGGTGGCACGGTGACGACTGACATTGCTCAGGCCATCAACGAGTTTAAAGGTGGTAAACTAGAATTTCGTGCCGATCGCACAGGCATCGTTCATGTTATGTTTGGCAAGGCAGCTTTCTCAGCGGAAGATTTGCTGGTCAACCTTCATGCTTTGCAAGAAACTGTTGACCGCAACCGTCCTTCGGGCGCAAAAGGTCGCTACTGGCGCAGTTTGTACATATCCGCAACAATGGGCCCATCGATCGAAGTCGATATCAGTGCCCTGCGCGATACCAAACTTGATGGTGCCTAGAAAGAATTAAGCAGAAGGCAGAAGTAAAAGACAGCTTCGGTTGTTTGTATAAATCTCTCACGAGATTTGGACTATACCCTTGCTAATGTCTGCCTTCTGATGATAGCCTAATCAAAAATCCATAAGCCCAAGACCGCAGGTGCCGAGCGCTTAATTTCCTGCCGAGGCTGAAGAAATAAAAACTCAAGAAAATAAATTAAAAAGTTCTATCTTTTAATTCCTAATTCTTAATTTTTAATTCTCTGCCCCGGCTATAAGGTTGGGGTTTTTGATTGGCAGTTTGAGATCCTAAAAGGAGGTGAAATAAGTATGGGCAAAAGTTTAGCAGTAAAAAATGAGATTATTGCAGACCTCAAGCAAACCTTGAGCGAATCTCAATTGGTAATCGCGATCGACTACAAAGGCTTAACTGTTGCTGAAATCACAGATTTGCGGCGGCGCTTGCGTCCGAAAGGCAGCAGTTGCCAAGTGGCCAAGAACACGCTAATGCACATTGCTGTTGAAGGCAATGAAACATGGCAGCCGATGCAGGAATTGCTGACAGGTACGTCAGCGTTTATGTTCGTGCAAGAAGATATTGGCGGCGCGATTAAAGCTTACCAAGAATTCCAAAAAGCTTCCAAGAAGACTGAACTTCGCGGCGGCGTGATGGAAGGACGGGTACTGAAAGAAGCTGATATTAAAGCATTAGCTGATCTGCCGTCGAAAGAACAACTCATGGCTCAAATTGCTGGCGCAATCAACGGCGTCGCAACCAAGTTGGCTGTGGGTATCAATCAAGTTCCTACTTCGATCGCACGCGGTCTCAAAGCCTATGCTGAAAAAGACGGCGATGCAGCAGAAGCACCAGCAGAAGCAGAAGTAGAAGCACCAGCAGAAGCACCAGCAGAAGCAGAAAGCGCATCTGCTTAGATAGTTTTGAATTTTGAGTTTTGAATTGAGAAATCTCGAACTTAAAATTCACAACTGACAACTGACAACTGACAATTAATCAAATCAAACTAGGAGTTTAACGAATGTCTACTGCAACCGACGAAATCTTGGAAAAATTGAAGACTCTGAGCTTGCTCGAAGCTTCTGAATTGGTCAAGCAAATTGAAGAAGCTTTCGGCGTCAGCGCTGCTGCTCCTGTAGGCGGCATGATGATGATGGGCGGCGGCGCAGCAGCCCCCGCTGAAGCAGTAGAAGAGCAAACTGAATTTACTGTGATGCTCGAAGAAGTTCCTGCTGACAAGAAAATCGCAATTCTGAAGGAAGTCCGCGCAATTACCGGTTTGGGTCTGAAGGAAGCCAAAGACTTGGTAGAAGCCGCACCGAAAGCAGTTAAGGAAGCTATTGCTAAGGAAGCTGCTGAAGAAATGAAGAAGCAGCTTGAAGCTGTGGGCGCCAAGATTTCTATCAAGTAGTCAGAGAATGTAGTTGATATAAATTCCGGTGACACCGGGATGATTGTTAACTGTTGACTGTTGACTGTTAACTGTTAACTATTCCTTAAAATTAATCGCGCGATAGTTACATCTCTCGCGCGATTAATTATTTTTGGGGTAGGGAAACGGCAAGGCCGTGTTTTCTTAGATTTTAGAGGCGGCATCCATTTGCCGCACGACTGTTAAAGCAGAATAGGAAACACCGGCGGTTCCTTCTCCGGGATGGGTGGAGTCGCCGACTAACCACAGGTTTTTAATCGGCGTGCGGTTGGCAAATCCGAAGGGGCCGAAGGTTGGTATTCGCTGGCCGATGCCGCCCACAACACCCCTATCGCGCGCCGTGTAGCGGGCAAAGGTGCGGGGTGTGGCGGCTTCTTGGTGTAGAATTTTTTCGGGTGTCAAATCGAAATATTCGCTCAAACGACCGATCGCCCCTGCGGTATACTTTTGCTTCAATCCTTCATAATCAGCGGAATTCCACCACATTCGAGTATCAGTAAAAGACGAAGCAATCACAGTCGCCATTCCCTGCGGTGCTCGGCCGTCGCCCGGATGACTGACAGAAACAAATAAGGAATTATTCTCCCCTATCTCGCCGTCGTAGTCGTAAAGAAACTGCAGGTGCGGCGGACAATTTGCCGGAATTGCGCTTTCATGCACTCCCAAATATATGACAAATGCACCGGATGCGGGCGGCAATTTATCAACTCGATATTTGTAGCCTGCCATTTGAGTTGGGATTTGATTTGTTGTGTCTGAATTATCTGTTAAAGTTTCTAAAATTGGCTCGCTTGACAATAATTTAACTAGATTTTGGGCGGTGACATTGGCAACAATGCGATCGGCAGTTTCTGTCCAAACTTCGCTGGTTTTTTGATTGCGAATCACTGTACCTGTGGCTTTCCCGTTACTGGTGACAATGCTTTCGACAGTATGCCGCAACAGCACTTTGCCACCGTAAAGCTCGATCGCGCTTACGAGTCGATCGCTCAACACCTGCATACTTCCTTGTAAATGATACAATCCCTGCGGCTCTTGGGAAACTCCTAAAGCCGTCGCCGCGTACAGCAACGCCGTTTCTTCAGTATCGACTTGAGAATACAATTTTAACTGTAAATCCAGAAAAGTTTTCAAGCGCAAATTGTCCCCCAACCCGCACAAGCGCAAAGCATCACCCACCGTCATAAAAGTGAAAGGCAAAGTAATTAAAGTATCAGGGCGAACTGCTTGAATTAATTGCCAAAAATCCCAGAAATTTCTAGGCGGCAAAACTGGATCGCGCCCTTGAAAATTCCAGCTAGCTTGGAACAATGTAGATAATAATTGCCAAAAACGTTCGCTACCGGGAAATTGCCGCTGTCTTTCTTCCTGCCATTTTTGCGGATCTCGCCAGACGCTAATCGGTGCAGTTTCTCCAGGCAAAAACACCGCACAAGCGGGATCGCAGGGCGTGGCGGCGGGAAGTTCGATATCTAATTCCGAGAAAATTCGGTGGTGAATCCCTCCGGGTTCCAATCCTGCAACCTGCGTCGCGCCCACATCGAAGGTAAAGCCTTGGCGTTTGAAGGTGGAAGCGCATCCTCCAGGGACGATCGCCTGATCTAAGACTAGCACTTGGTATCCTCTGCGGGCTAGCAGAGCAGCTGCTGTCAGCCCGCCGATTCCGCCTCCAATTACCGTGACGCGGCCCTTTGTTGTGTCTGCTGGACTGGGTTTGCTCTCAGGGGGGCGATCGGCTCTCATAATTTATTTATTGTAATATTTCTTAATATTATGCTCATATTTTGCAATAAAAAGCTCTTGTGGCGACAGATTGAAATCTATCGCTACAAGAGCTTGCGTCCGAGTTGAGAGGACGTTTCAGAGGTAATGCGTGCGGGGTTCACCCGAAGCATTAAAGTTTTTGTCGCAGCCTATCGGAGAATTAAGGGCGGCGCCACTTGTTGAGATAAGCTTCACCAATCCCAGCCACAGCCTGCATTTGACCTAGCTGTTCCCGTAAAGCTTTGATGGTTTTGATCTGTTCTTGAGACTGTTGCTGCAAAGCCTCATAATTTCGCTGTTTGGCAGCACTCTGGCTCAATTGATTTTCTAGATATGGCAACTTGGTCAGTTGAGCTTGGAAGTTGTCGATCGCACTTGACTTTTCTGCCAACTTATGCTCCAAAGCTTCGTAACTCGACTTCGACACAGTTTCCGGCAATTGACTTTCGACATTTTGCTTGGAGGCTAATTCCTGCTGCAAAGATGCCAGGGCGTTTTCTTTTTCGCTCAACTGTTGCTGCAAAGTTTCGTAACTCGACTTCGACACAGTTTCCGGCAATTGACTTTCGACATTTTGCTTGGAGGCTAATTCCTGCTGCAAAGATGCCAGGGCGTTTTCTTTTTCGCTCAACTGTTGCTGCAAAGTTTCGTAACTCGACTTAGCGACAGTTTCCGGCAATTGACTTTCGACATTTTGCTTGGAGGCTAATTCCTGCTGCAAAGATGCCAGGGCGTTTTCTTTTTCGCTCAACTGTTGCTGCAAAGTTTCGTAACTCGACTTAGCGACAGTTTCCGGCAATTGACTTTCGACATTTTGCTTGGAGGCTGCCAATTCCTGCTGCAAAGATGCCAGGGCGTTTTCTTTTTCGCTCAATTGCTGCTGCAAAGCGTCGTAACTCGACTTAGCTACAGTTTCCGGCAATTGCTGTTCTAGATTTTGTTTTTCCGCTAATTGCTGCTGCAAAGATGCCAGGGCGCTTTCTTTTTCGCTCAATTGCTGCTGCAAAGCGTCGTAACTTTCTTGCAGCGGATTCGGCTGTATGCTTACCTTGGGCGATAGAGTTTCTGCCGTTACAGCCTCATTAATTTGGCTTCCTTCGGCGGTTTCCTCTGCTAAGTCAGCAGTATCGATCGCACCTTCTTCATCTTTTTTCCAAGTGATACTAACTTCACTTTTGTCCTTAGAAATATCTAAAGCGCCTTTTGCCAAGCGTTCTAGTAGTTCTGACCTCGATATTCCCAGCTTGCGAGCGATCGTATTCAATCTATCGGCACTAGAAGGAGTCAGCGAAAGTCCGACTTTGACTTTGCTTTCTGAATTTGAACTAACTACATTGCGATTTTTTTTGACCATTGGCATTTTCCTCATGCCAACCTACACTTATTAGTGTAGTGGCTGAAACATCTCTTAAAATTAATTCTTGTTATATCAATTCCGGTTGCACCGGAATGATGTTAACTGTTAACTGTTACCTGTTAACGGTTAACAGTCAACAGTCAACAGTGAATTTACTATTCCGATGCTAACAGATTTGATATTACTTACCAATTGTGGCAGCTTGTGGCAGCTTCCGTTCCAAATCGAACAAAAATCCATGAATGTACTCTTCCGTCCATTCCTCGCCGTAGAACCGTTTAAACATTCCCCGGGCGGGGTCTTTTTCGGCACGATACCGCAGGTAGCGCAGTTGAGCTTGTAAGATACTATCTAACTTTGCGCTATCTGTCACGGGTTCGGCGCGATCGACCAAATCCAAATAAGCAGCGAGATAGTCTTTGAATGCTGCAAAAACCCGAGTTTCCACAACTTCCGTTTCCTTGGGGCGAGTCCACAGAAACGCCGGTGAGAAAAACTGTTTGGCTTCTTCTGGAAAATCTCCGCCCCAGGGAAGGTGCGGTTGATGAGCTTGAAACATTTGCGCGATCGGCGCAGTATACTTAGCCTCGTAGTCAGCATCCCCGCCAAACAAAGGCTGCATATCCAGAGCAATTAAATGACCGCCCGGAAGCGTTACCAAATCCGCGCCAAAAAACGGCAAATCATAGTTAAGATGCGGGAAAATCACAAAATTCAGAACTTGCAAGCTGTTGCCGCCTTGGACGTGAGCCGCGCGAATTTGCCGCAGTTTCGGGGATGAAAAAGCATAACTGGTAGTTACGATTTCTTCTTGATTTTTCCCTTTGCCGACAGTAGCTTCCTTAAGTTCAAACCCTTCTGGAATCGGGTAAGACTGTAAGTCTAACCGATTTTTCATCAGAGCAATCGCCGTATCTAAAAAAGGTTGATAAAGAGTCATATCGATTTTAGATTTTAGATTTTAGATTTTAGATTAGACTTCTTCAATCAACAGGTTTGTAGTAATGGCTTTAGTTTTTCTTCCGAGGTTCGCAGTCAGGACTTTAGTCCTTCTTTCGAGGTTCGCAGTCAGGACTTTAGTCCCTTTTAAACCTTGACTTTAAGGACTGAAGTCCGAACGATCGAACTTTGTTGGAAAAATCCATGTAAATTCAGCGGTCATCGCGTGCCAGCGGCGACAGCTAAAGGCACAGCATCTTCAAACAAAAATTCGTAAAGAAATTTTTCTGCCCATTCGTGACCAAAATAACTGCTAAACAAGCCCGAAGCCGGGTCTCTGTCTGCGCTGTACTGGTCGTAATCTTTTTGAGCTTTAACGATGCGCTGGATATCTTCTTGGTCAGTCAGCGGTTGTGCGGACGACAGCATTTTCCAGTACAAATCCAAATAGTCTTTATAAGCTGGATATACCCGATTTTCTACAGTTTCCGCATCAGTTTTGGCGAACAGCAAGTATTTTGAAAAATACTGATTGGCGTCATAAAATTTCATTTCTAAATTTTGTGCCAAATCGTCATACTTGTCGCGGAGCGATTGTAGAGGTTGAACGTATTTTGCTATATAAGCTTCATCTCTAAAGAGCGGCTGAAAGTCGAGAACTACTAAAATTTTCTTCTTGCCAAAAGACAAGAGGTCAATTCCCAACAGAGGCAAATCGTAATTGTGATTGGGATAAATCACGCAATTAAAAACTTGAGCTGCTTCACCTGCATCGATGTAAGTGTAGCGAATTTTTCGCAATTGCGGGCATTCGTAAGACCAACTGCGGATTTTAGCTGGGGTTTTGCCGCGCTCGCTGACATTGACTTCCAACCCGGAGGGAATGGGGCGACTTTGCAAATCAAACCTTTGAAACAGCTCTTGCTCTAGGTATTCCCGAAAAGGCTGGTACATGGCGAATTAACTCAGGTGGCAAAACTCTTGCGATCGTAAAGGATGCGGTCGGCTCCCGTCTCGTTTATTAAAAACAAAGTAACAATCCGTAACATTATGAAGGCGATCGGGCTAATCTCAGGGCGGGTATGAAGTGCGACGGGCTTGTAGATTTCAAAACCAGCGTTTTTAAAGCGAAGTTTCCAAAGTTGCACCTACCACCCGAAAATCGGGATCTTTTGCCAAATAGCTCACAGCAGCGCGAGCTTGAGGATTGTCAAATTTTCTCAGCACCCGCGCAACTCGCATCCGAGTTTCCCAGTATTCGGCGCTCACTAGAGGTAACAATTGCTGCAATGCTTCTTCTGCTTTCTCCGTATTTGCCAGGATGCCCAATCCGTCCATCGCCACATCCTGCACTGGTATATCTTCGCCCGCTAGACCGATCGTACAAATTTCTAATATGGCATCAGGACACTGCATTTCGTACATGGGAGCCATGATACTGCGGCGGACGAGCCAATTGTCATCGCGGCGAAAAGCTTCCACCAAGTGAGGAATTGCCTCGGTGCCAAACATTGACACAGAGTTAGCGGCTTCTGCTCGCACGTTCGGATCGCGATCGAACTGCATCATTTTTAACAGCGCCGCGAAAGATTCCGCAGTTTTACTCTGGCGCAATCCCATCGCCACGAACGATCGTACCATGAACTCAGGATCGTCCACCTTCGTCAGCAACACCGGCAGCGCCACCGCAGCATCGCACTTTCTCAAAGCCGTTATCGCCCGCAGCCTGTCTTTAGAATCCGAACTTTCCAGCGCTGCTTCGATTTCGCTAATTTCCATGAGCCCATTTAAATATATTTTTGTTACTTTTCTTGACAATTTTAACAATTCTTGCCGGATTTTGGGAAAATTATAAAAAATTCAGTTATTAGATTATGTCTGCAAATTTAGAGGCTGAAACTTCAACACCAGAAGACGTTCAGGAAGTAATTGCTGAGTTGGAGCAATACCGCCAACGGCTGATCGACGATACCTTGGAAATGGCTAAAAAGGTAAAAATGCCCAAGCAAGCAGTGATGAAGCAGTTGGAAAATCACCCAGAGATAGTTTATATCGACGGGGCGCTAGCCAATTTGCGATCGCAACCCCAAGATAATAATACGGCGGTTGAAACTGCGTAAGCGTCAAACAATGTCCGAGCCAAGCGGACTAAGAGAAAATAACCTAATTTTTACCGCCCATTTTTCCACCCGCTTGGCATTGCTTTTGTTTGTCTAAACGCGGTTTCAACAGCCCGGTATTCTGAAACAATATGTAATTATGCTACTCCTGATTTAGGTTTATTTGAGATAATGCCGATCGCCCTTCTGGTAAAATTTCAATATGCCTTCTCCTAGTAATTATCCACTATCTATTGATCTATGACTCTCCAATTAAGCGAAAAAGCCAAAGAATTAATCCCGAAAGCCCGAATAGTCAACTTAGCCACCTGGCAAAATCCCCATTCTCCAGCAGAAATCCAACTGATTCAAGCTGCTGACGACACAGGTCGCTATCTCACCGATGAAGATTTGCAGCAACTTAACTCATCCGAACCAACATCAATTAATACTGTAAAGTTCCTGCGCGACAGTGCGGCGGATATTGTATCGGAAGCCAGGGAACAAGTTTTAGTGGCATATCCAAATATTTCTGAACCCGGAGGCGACCTTTATCCGCCAGCTAGGGCGGAGGCTTGTTGGCGAGATTTCTGGCATTTTCTGCGCTGCATTACCTATGGAATTGCGGGAAATACGCCAGAATTTACCAGCGATAAAGGGCTGCACAACATGAATTTATTATATCAAGAATTGGGCGTTCCTTTGCCTGCAATGGTTATAGGTTTGCAAGGAATTAAGGCTGCTAGTTTGAAGCGGTGCGATGCGGGCGATGCAGCAAAATTAGCTCCTTATTTCGACCATTTGATTGCGAAAATGAGCCAGTTTAGTTAAAAACTGAACATTAGCTAATTGTATGGGGCGCATTACGTACCATACAATTAGCTGGATAAAAACCGCAATTTGCAACCCTAATTTTCCCACGCATAAAACCCTAAATGATTAGAAATTGGACGTTCCTGCATGGGGATTTTATTCTGAATCGGAGCATTCAACAGTTTTGCTCCTGATGGCGATGCTACTGCCAAAGTGACCGAACCACCACCGTCCAAATTCAGCACTGTATCGGCTCCCAACTGCATCGCAATCTCTGTGATTTCGCTCAACTTCAGCCCTTCGCTGTAAAGCCTCTGCTTGCCGTCTGCCACAATTAACCACAACTTTTTGCCTGTGAGGTCGATCGCCACAACTGCACGGGGATAGAGTTGATCTTGTTTGTTTTCTTCCTGACTTTGTGCTACTATTTTACCATTTTTTACCAGCAAAGTATCTCCCGCAATTCCATAGGCTGTTCCCGCAGGACAATTGCCGTTTTCGACTATTTGAGCACGGTTTTTGGTGTCAAAACAAAGGGCGGGAAAGTTTGAATCTGGTTGGGAATAAGCTTGGCTTTTGCTAATGGCGTGTCCGACGTTATTGACTAGATCGCCTCTGCGGGGATAATAATCCCAAGGTGCTTCCTCAATGCAGGGATAAAAAAAATTGGCATTGACTGCTAGTTGCAATTTGAATTCTTTGAGAAATTCAGTAGCGGTGCGGGCGTTGGTTTCTGTTAAATCGGCTGTTGGAGTTCCGGGGGTGACAAAAATTCCGATTCCTGGGGCTTTGAGGTCGATGCTAACAATGTGAATCATGATGGGACGCGGATTTGAGCGGAATTCCTTGCGGTAGGCTATTCCTTGAAAGAGCGATCGGGCTTCGTTTGTTTGTGCTGGACGCGAAAAGTAGGGAATGTTATAGATTAGTATTGGTGCGAGTAATATTCCGAAACCGAGAATGTGTGAAATGTGTTTGATTTTGAGCGGATTGGTTAGTTTCATTTTGTGAAGGAGATTTTTTAACGAACCGCGAAGACGCTAAGGACGCGAAGGAAGGAAAGAGAGGGAAGAGAAGAGAAATATGAGTTATTCGGATGTCCATAATTTTAGCAATCAAGTTTTGCGAAATCGATCGTTCCAAGGACAAGTTCTTAACGGTGCTGATTTTGGCGGTGCGGATGTTCGTGGCTGCAATTTTAGAAATGCTCAGTTGGAGGGTGCTAATTTTATTGGTGCGAAGATTGGGGTTTCTGGGCGACAGATTGCTGTTTTGAGTGCTGGGGCGATCGCGATTTGTTTGGTTGTGGGCGATGTTGTGACTAGACTGATTTTAGGAACCCAAGGACAGGTATTGGGTTCTCGCAGTTGGCCTTTTGTGCTGTTGCTATATGGGGTTTTGAGCGCTGCTGGGTTGGCTGGGGCGATCGCCCGCACACAGCCACCAACCTCAAAAATCGGTAGATTTGCGCGGACAATTTCTGCTATTCTATCAGGGGCTTTGTTGGGATTTTTCTATGCTGGGACTGCAACTAATAATAATTCTCAGGCTGCTCTTGCTGGAATGGCGATCGGCGGGGTGTTAATGTTTTTTGTGAATTCCAGGATTCGCCGCCAATTTGCTAAGGTGGCGATCGTAGCGGCCCGAAGTGTTACGACTTACGGAGCAGCTTTTTTGTTTTCTGCCACTGCTAGCACTTTTCTGAGCACTCACAAACTGTTTTGGGGTACGTGTTTCGGTTTGGTGTCGCTGCTATATTTTTGGTGGTCGTTTGTGTCTTTTTCTGCTATTGTTGGAGAGATTAGAAATGCTCAGCACACTTCGTTCAGAGGTGCAAATCTCGCTGATGCTAAATTTGATAGGAATTACATCAATCTAAAATCTAAAATTTAACATCTCAAATCCCATGACTAACATTCAAACAGCGATCGATCCAGCAGAAAGTGACGCTTTGCTGCAAACGGTGAGGGAACAAAGATCTCTCCAAACTTTCAATCCCAACGATAGCGAACTTCTCAAAAAGATGGTCGAATGTATGGGAGATTCGCGGGGAATGATGCGGCTGAATTTTGCCGAAACCCTCGGCTTAATTGGCAAACCAGCAACTCCTTTTTTGGTGGAAGCTCTAGCACACCACCCCAACCCTGTCGTCCGCAGAGCAAGTGCTAAAACGCTGACTCTGATTGGCGATCCCGTCGCCCTTCCGGCGCTGTTAGAGGCTTTTTTGCACGATGATGATACTGTTGTCCACGGTTCGTCGGCGGCAGCCCTAGCTCAGTTGGGCGAACCGTCTGTGCCGCATTTGTTGGAAGTTTTAGCTTCGCCAAAACATTCTGAAAATACTAAGGGACACGCGGCTTGGGCTTTGGCGTTTATTGGCTCGAAGGCAAAAAAATATTTGTATCGGGAAATCGCGTCGGATTCGGTTGAGGTGCGGGCTGCTGTCGTAGGGGCGATCGCCAAAATCGCTCAAGAAGAACCCGAAGAAGCTGCATTCAACCTGTTAGTTAATGCTCTCACAGACACAGCGGAAATTGTGCGTGTGGAAGCAGCATCGGCTTTGGGAATTACGGCTTACAAACCTGCAATTTCTAACTTAATTGAGTTGCTGCACCATGCAAGTTGGGAAAGTAGAAAAGCGGCGGCTCTAGCATTGATGAAAATTGGAACTAGCGAATATCCGCCGGACTTTTCTGTTCTTTTGGAACCGTTGGAAGCTGCACTTGTTAATGAATCGGAAGCGCAGGTAAGGCAGGTGATTCAGTTGGCGATTTCTCAGATTCACAAACAGTCGGAGGCTGATGATTGGGAATAGATAATTTATATCATGTTCGCTAGAATGACCACCATAAAATTGGTTTGTATGGAGGACTTTTCGTCCTCCATACAAACACTTTTATGACTGGTAATTGACTGCAGATGATATAGCCTTTCTCACAAAGGTGAGGTACAATAACAACAGTGTGTAAACCAGTTAAAAATATTTGATGATGTAACTTGACTGAATGCCAAATCTATGGCTTTCGCTAATTCTTGATAATTAGTAGTCTTGATAGAACGGAGAATATTTTTAAGTTTTGACCACAGATTTTCTATTGGTGAAAAATCTGGTGAATAGGTCGATAAGTATATTAATCTTGCCCCTTGTTTTTCGATAGCTTTTTTCACTTCTTCTCCCAAGTGAATAGAACAATTATCCATGACTACACAAGCCCCTTTCCATAGTTTTGGCACAAGTTTTCTGATAATAAAAGCCTCAAATGTAATTGCATCAGTCCCGCCTATTAGATTAACAGATGTCAAAATTTCCTTGACTGACAGGGCTCCAATTATTAATCCATTTTTGCCACGTTTCGTTGGTCTTGGGCCCTGGGCTCTTTGACCTTTCAAAGCTCTAGCATATAACCTAACTATTGCCAAATTAACTCCTGATTCGTCAATGAATATTAAGTCTTTCAAACCTTACGCTTTAATTTTTTGCCAGAACTCACATCGCAGGAGTTGAACTCGATCGGTGCCTTTGCCACGAAGGGAAGAGAGTTTTTTTTGACAGTAATATCTAAGAGTTTTATCATTCTTGCTATTGTCGATATACTCAGGGAAAATCCAATTTTCCCATAAAGTTTGGGACGAAGTTCTTCAAGAGTTGCATCATTGTTTACTTCAATCAATTCCCCCAATATAAGTAGTTGCTCTGCATTCAGTTTGCCCTTGACTCCACATCGGTCAGTTCGGGGAGTAATGTTTTTTGTTTCACGATATTATTTAAGCAATTTTTGTACAAAGCTGAGGGCAGAGCGAAAAACGCTTAGCTATTGCTTTTTGTGAAATCGGTTCAGTATGATAAGTATCAAGGATCTTTTGCCTAAAATCAATCGAATAAGCTTTCATTTTTACCAATGTATGAAGAGGAGTATAAGTAAACGTGTTATGAGTCAACTTCTTCGTGCTGTCAAACAAATGCTATTATCTGTGGTATCGCTTTCGCGTGGCTTGTGCGTAACCATGTAATTCTAGTTGATTTGATCTGATTTTCTCTGTTGGATCCTCACGAGTGAGTGTCAGTAACATGATACCTCATATTTTTGAGAAAGGCTATATATCAATATTGCAAGATGAAATACATATTTTAAAATTTATGATGAATTAGTTACAAATGAATGTAAAATTATAAAATATCGCGTATTTTTTTTGATCGATAATGCTAGGACTTAGACCAGAAACAAAAAATATAAAATTACCTACTGTCCTCAATGTTTTTTGCGGTGCAGGTGGGATGAGCTTAGGTTTTCAGAAGGCCGGCTGTAAAATTTTAGGGGGAATTAATAAAAATCCTACTGATTTTACTGCACCTATCCCTTGATGCTAGACAAGAAAGAGGTGAATCTCTACCAGATATTGTCGCCAGTCTTAGATCACTTCTCGAAAACGACCCTATAGCCAAGGAAGAATTAGAAATACTCCTTTTTGAAGTTGGCTATCTGGATATACATATTCCCTACTATGAACAAATTGGCTATACCCCACGAGAAGTTAACTATTTCAAAGTCGAGAGAGATTTTCCCAGAATTATTGAAGCGGATCTCCGAAATGGCGTTGGCGATGTTCGTTACACCATTAGCGTTGCCGAGTGCCGACGCTTTTCAATACCAGAATTAGATGTAATTTCTCTAATCAGCGGCAGCCATGAGTGAACAAGCCAAATTAATTCATTTTGCTGAAGACCTCAGACAATTTTGCCCTGCCCTTTAACTCCTCTAAATGCTGATGAATGACATTTAATCGCACGGGTACAACAGGTAAACCCTCTTGCCAAAGGGCGATCGCCCTTGCCATATCAAACTCTACCACTTGAAGCGATCGCCCTTACCACACAATCCAACGCCAAAAACAGCAAAACCCGCTACATAACGGGCTTTAAAATATGGACACAACTGGACTCGAACCAGTGACCCCTACGATGTCAACGTAGTGCTCTAACCAACTGAGCTATGCGTCCTCACGGATTACTAACTTAGCACAACATTCGATCGCCTGTCAAGCATAAATATTCAAAAATTTATCGACTCCCGCCCCAGAAACCGGGTTTTGCACCAGACTCAAGGGCTACAAGCAAGTATTTTCCGCAAAAAACCCGGTTTCTGCATCCCGTTCGATCGCCCTACAACCCAATTCCCCGCCAAATCTTCACAGTTCGATCGCCCCCACCGCTAGCCAAACACCCCCCATCAGCACTAAACGCCACCGACAAAACCTCCCCCTCGTGCCCAGTCAGAAGTTCCAGCAAACCCCCCGTCGCCGCATCCCACAAATAAATCGAACCATCCCGACTCCCCGTTGCCAAAACCCCACCATCCGGGCTAAACGCCACACACAAAACATCCCCAGAATTATCCCTCATACTCCGCAGCAGCGTACCTTCCCCCCCTGCATCCACCCGCCACAACTTCGCCGTACCATCCCGACTCCCACTAACCAAAACCGATGATCCTTCTCCAACTCCCCCCCTTACCAAGGGGGGGCTGGGGGGGGTCTGACCGGCAAGAGGACTGGGGGAGGTTCCAGCAAAGGCGATCGCCCGCACCCAATCCCCGTGCTCTGCTAAAGTACAGATCGATCGACCATTGCGCCAATCCCACAACTGCACAGTCTTATCCCGACTACCACTAGCCAAAAACTCCCCACCAAGACTAAAAGCCACCGCCTCCACCCCACCAGCGTGACCAGTCAAAACCGACATCGGCCTACCCTTATTCAAATTCCATAACTGCACAGTCTTGTCCCGACTACCACTAGCCAAAACCTGACCGTCGCGACTGAACGCCACAGCATAAACCCGATCCTCATGACCGCGCAAAGCGTACCACCACTTACCCTTATTCAAATCCCAAATTTGAATCGTCTTATCCCGACCACCGCTAGCCAAAGTCGCACCATCTGGACTAAACGCCACACAAGTCACCCAGTCAGAATGGCCCGTGAGAGTGTACCAGCGCTTCCCCGCCTCCAACTTCCAAATCTCAATCGTCTTATCCTCACTCCCGCTAGCCAAAGTCGCCCCATCAGGACTGAAAGCTACCGACGTGACAGCATTAGAATGCCCTACCAGAGTATGAACGCACCTCCAAGTAGGCGCGCGGGCCGGCAAAACCCGCTGCTTCCGGGGCACAGGTATAATCGTGCCTGCAACCGTTGGCGGCACCGTATTCTGCACAGCAGGCGCAGTCTGTGGCACTGGAATTGCTATTGGCGCGGGAGTCGGGGGAACCTGTGGAGGCGACTGCTGCGGCTGCAAATCT
Source organism: Microcoleus sp. S36a_B3 (assembly GCF_036700745.1). Classification (NCBI taxonomy): domain Bacteria; kingdom Bacillati; phylum Cyanobacteriota; class Cyanophyceae; order Oscillatoriales; family Microcoleaceae; genus Microcoleus; species Microcoleus sp. S36a_B3. Next base: position 42,837 of record NZ_JAUBPN010000023.1, read on the forward strand.
TGGAGAATCTCAGCTACAGATTTGTAGCGGCGACTGAGACTCGACTCGATCATTTTGTCCAGAATGCGGCTTAATTTCGGAGGGATTTGAACCTTCAAAAAATCTCGCCAAACCCAAACATCCTGATTGATATCGAACAAATCAAAAGGAGATACTTGAGTCAGCAAATAAATGCAAGTAACACCCAAACTGTAAAAATCGCTGGCATAAACCGCTTGACCTCTAATTTGTTCCGGCGCGACGAATTCCGGCGAACCGATTACTGTACCGGTTTCTCTCAAACCTTCCACAAGTTTGGCTGCGCCAAAATCAACTAAAACTAATTCCCCGGTTAATGTGGGGTAACTATAATTTATTGGAGTTTGAGAAAGACGGCGGCGGATAATATTGGGCGGTTTAATATCTCGGTGAATGACACTGCGCGAGTGCACGAACTGCAATACTGGTAATAAATCATTCAGCAAACTCAAAATTTGATTGGTGCCCAAAGGCCCATTTCGCAGTAATTCTTGCTGTAAATTCTCACCTTCTATAAATTCCTGTACTAAATACTGATAGCGTTCCTGTTGAAAGTGCGCCAGCAATTCGGGAATTTGTGGGTGTTTCCCCAATTCGTCCAGCCGCACGGCTTCTCGGTTGAATAATTCTGCTGCTTTCTCGCTGCTGCTGGTTCCTTGGGATAGGGGGAAAAACTGTTTAATTGCACAGCGCGGTTTTGAGGGTTTGTCTTGGTCTATTGCTAAAAAAGTGCGGCCGAAACCGCCGCGCCCGAGGGGTTTGATGGCGCGGTAACGCTCTCTGAGTAACAGTTTGGAGCCGCAACTCAGGCAATATTGGGTGCGATCGGCATTTTGCGGGTTTTGACAGGAGGGGTTTAGGCAATAACTCATACCATTTTCGATTTTCGATTTTCGATTTTCGATGGGGGATGGCTGATAACATCAAGGTTTGGATGTTGCCTGAAGTTACATTTTTTTAGAACTGATACCATAACTGAACCGAGAAGCAATCAGCAGCATATTTCTATGATACTGAGGTACAAGACATCTCGGCTATGGCGTTACAAATTAAAATTAAAGGACTGAAGTCCGAACATCAAACTGGCTCGATCGTTTGGACTTCAGTCCTCAAAATTTAAGCTTTCGCTTTAACATTCAGAGCATATTCTTTAAATCTTTCCAAGTCAGCCTGAATAGTCGATTCAACAACTCGCGCTAGAAATGAATTGTCCATCAATTTTGCCAGCCAACCGGGAACTCCATAGGCCACTGTCAGTTTGACTATGCTGCTGTTTTTGCGATCGTAAAATCGCACCGCACCCCGATTCGGCAAACCGTCTACCGATTCCCACTGAATTATCTGATTCGGTACTAATTTCAGAATCCGAGAAAGCCAGCTAAATTCTAACCCGCCCGTTGCGAGTTTCCAACGAGATAATTCTGGGTTATCTTCAAGAATGCGAACAGAGTCTATCCACTTCATCCAGCGCGGCATTTGTTCTAAATCTGACCAAAGTTCCCACGCTAATTCGATAGGAATTGCCACTTCTACTTGTACGCTATGTTCTAACCAATCAGTCATGGGATTTTAGATATTTTAGATTGGGAATGGGGAATGGGGCATGGGTCATGGGGAATTGGTTATATCAAATCCGGTAGCATCGGAATTATCAGAGTGCGAGCGTCCTCGATCGCTACCTAAATAGCGATCGAGGACGCTTGCACTCTCGTCGATAGATAGAAATATATAATTCCAATGCAACCGGAAACGATATTATTGGTTATTATTACCAACAAATAGGAACCAATAACCAACAACCAACTAATGACTAATGACTAATGACTAATGACCGTAAACTTCGAGAATTACCTTAGCGGCTTGATGACCGGAAATTGTTGCACCTTCCATGCTATCAATGTAGTCTTGCTGAGTGTAACTTCCTGCTAAAAAGAAGTTAGGTACAGGAGTTTTTTGAGCGGGGCGGTAAACATCCATTCCCGGTGCTTCGCGATACAAAGATTGAGCCAACTTAACCACGCTGTACCAAGTCATGTTTAATTCCCGTGCTGAGGGAAATAAATCCTGAACTTGCTTAAGTACGTGTTGGGCGATCGCCTCATTGCTTTGTTTGATAAACGGATCGCCCGGTGTCAGCACCAACTGCAACAGAGAACCTTGTCCTTCTTTATAGTAATCCTTGGGACTTGTCAGCGCCAAATCTGCAAAACAAGAAAAATCTGCATCTGCTGAATATAGCAAATTATCAATTCCTACAGCGTGGCTCAACTGTTTGCGCTGTGCTTCATCTTCCAGTTCCGTTACCCAACCGTCGAACCGCAATTGTACTGTAGCAACCGGCACCGCATCCAATTTGTAAATATTGTCAAATTCCGACCATTTACGCCAAGCTGGCGGCAATATTTTTTGAATTCCCGGCACGTCTAAGGCGAAAACGTAGGCATCGGCGGTGATATTTTCTTCGGTTTCGCCGTTCGCTACTATCAGGCCTGTGACGCGCGTTTCTGCTGCTTCTTGAAACTGAATTTCTCGGACTCTGCGCCTAGTATGAATTTTGGTTCCTTTGCTTTCTAAATACTCCACAATTGGTTTGTGCAAATATTCGCTGGGAGAACCGGCTAGCATCCGCATCATAGAGGCTTCGGTTTTTGTTGCAAAGAATTGGAAGATTGTCAACATACACCGGGCAGAAATATTTTCGGTGTCGATAAAACCTAGTGCGTAGGCGATCGGATTCCACATTCTTTTGAGGGAGTTTTGATTGCCGCCTTGACCGCGAAACCAGTCAGCAAAGCTAATTTTATCCAAATCGCGGATAGTTTTCATTGCTCCGTCAAAATCGATCAAACCTCGGACGATGGGGCTAGTTCCGAGGGCGATCGCATTTTGAATTTTGTCCTGTACTGATAGTTGGGATGTAGTAAAAAATGCCTTTAAACCGTGCAACGGAGCACCCACCGGAAAGCGAAAATCTAAAGAACCAGTTTCGCCCCCTCGATTGATAAAAGTGTGAACGTGTTCTTTGAGGAGCAAATCGTCAAAAGCTCCTACTTTTTTCATCAGAGCAAATAAGTTATAATAGCAGCCGAAGAAGACGTGCAAACCCATTTCCACATGATTCCCGTCGGGATCTACCCAACTGCCTACTTTGCCGCCGACAAAGGGGCGAGATTCAAAAATTTCTACTTCGTGGCCAGCATCGACTAAATCGACTGCTGCGGTCATTCCAGCCAGTCCCGCACCTGCGATCGCAACCCGCATCTTACAATTCCTTATCCAGTATTTTTACAAATTGTAACAAATTTTAGCTAAAAACACCGGAATCCCCACGCTTGTCGCCTCGATTGGTGTGGGATCGGAGGTGCGGTGACGCGCTTGATTCCACCGACTTACAACCTTACAAGCGCAAGCGTTAAGCAGTGAGAGGGTGGATGACGACATCAAAGCACAATAAGTCTGTTTATTCAACAGATATATCTTGCTCATCGATATATTTTTTCAATTGTTCAACAGTCATGCCACCGTAAGAGGCAATAAAATAGTAGTACGAAAGCTCGATCGACATCAGCAAACAAAAATTAGAAAAAACCTATGCAGCCCATCCGACAAGGCGACGTAATTCTCACCCCCGTACCGCAAATCGCAGGAGAAAAGAAACCTCACCTAACTCTCGCCGAAGGTGAAGTCACGGGACATTCTCACCAGATCATTGAGGGACAAGCTGAACTGTACGAAAAAGACGGTACTCTGTACTTGCGGGTGCTTTCGCCCACAGCTTTATTGAGTCACGAAGAACACCATGCGATCGCAATTCCTGAAGGTAATTGGATGGTGCGAATTCAGCGCGAATATGAGCCGCAAGGTTGGAGATATGTCGCCGACTAAAAAAGTTAAAAAACTGACGCCAGCACAAGAGGCTCTGATTCCAGTTTATCGGGAAAAGTGGAGGGCGAGATCGCTTTCCACTTTTGGCGATCGATCGCACGCTGTGGAAATGATTAAAGTGGGTGCTTGTGCGATCGGCATTTACAGGATTGGATGTCATTTTGTGCGATCGTACTTGTCAAGAACTTGCAGCCACTAAATTAGACACTGGGCTGCCTGCGAATTATCTCGTAAAAACCCGGTTTCTGGCCATCCGTGCGTAAGTCCTAGTCTGATATTATCCTAATTTACAACAATTTTATGTCTGAAAAACAACCAAATCCCGCAGAATTCAGCAGCTTTGCCGACTGGTGCTTGCACAAAGATAGTCTTTCACCAGCAGCAAGATATACAGTTGATGTGATCTTATGGCGTGCTGGCAGTTCTGACATTAATGAAGCGAACCGGATACTGTCAAGTAGCAATGAGTTGTATCTGTGCAACCATCAAATATCAGATATCATACCCCTGCAATCTCTGACTCATTTGAATAAGTTGTATCTGGAAAGCAATCAAATATCAGATATCAGAGCTATGAAATCTCTAACTAATTTAACTTCTCTATATCTAAGCAACAATCAAATATCAGACATCACACCTCTGCAATCTCTGACTAATTTAACTTGGCTGGAGCTACACAGCAATAAAATATCAGACATCACACCTCTACAATTTATGACTAATTTGGCTTGGCTGGAGCTACATTGGAATCAAATATCAGACATCACACCTCTGCAATCTCTGACTAATTTGGTTTCTCTGGATATGCACGAAAATCAAATATCAGATATCACACCTCTGCAATCTCTGACTAATTTGATTCATCTGTATTTGGACAACAATCAAATATCAGACATCACATCACTCCAATCTTTGACTAATTCTAGATATCTGAATCTGGATAACAATCAAATATCAGACATCACATCACTCCAATCTCTGACTAATTTGATTCATCTGAATCTGTACAACAATCAAATATCAGACATCACACCACTCCAATCTCTGACTCACTTGAGTTATCTGAATCTGGACAACAATCGAATATCAGACATCACACCACTCCAATCTCTGACTTTTTTGACTTTTCTGGAGCTGTACAACAATCAAATATCAGACATCACAGCACTGCAATCTCTCACTAATTTAACTCATCTGAATCTCGCTGTAAATAAAATATCAGAGTTCACAGCACTGCAATCTCTGACTCATTTGACAGAGATGAATCTATACAACAATCAAATATCAAATATCAGACCCCTCCAATCTCTGCCTAATTTAAATAAGCTGTATCTGCACTATAATCAAATATCAGACATCACGCCTCTACAATCTCTCACGAGTTTGACAGAGATGAATCTCGACGGCAATCAAATATCAGACATCACACCTCTACAATCTCTCACGAATTTAACTAATCTGGATCTCGACGGCAATCAAATATCAGACATCACACCTCTACAATCTCTCACGAATTTAACTAATCTGAATCTGCGCTGGAATCAAATATCAGACATCACCCCTCTGCAATCTCTCACTAATTTGATTCATCTGAATCTGGGAGACAATCAAATATCAGACATCACCCCTCTGCAATCTCTCACTAATTTAACTCATCTGAATCTGGAACACAATCAAATATCAGACATCACCATCCTGCAATCTCTCACTAATTTGACTCATCTGAATCTAACTAATCTGTATCTAAAAAACAATCAAATATTAGACATCAAATCACTCCAATTTCTCACGAATTTAACTAATCTGAATCTGCGCTGGAATCAAATATTAGACATCAGCCCCCTCAGCTCTCTGACTAATTTAATTCATCTGGATCTGGGCAACAATCAAATATCAGATATGACACCACTAAAATCTCTCACGAGTTTGATTGATTATTTGTATGTAGACTTTACACCTGAACAGAAGGCTCTCATCGAAGCCTGTCGTCAAAAGTGGGGAACTCTCGCTAACTCTACCGAATCCATTTCTCGTCCCAGAGCCACAGCCGCCGTTAAAGCTGTCTACGAAGCCATCGGTTTAGAACCTCCCGAAATAAATTTTTGCAGTAGCCCCAATGGAGCATTAGCACAAATACAAATACTAAAAATGTCGAATGAGACTGAGTTGATCCAGCGACTTGACAAACTGGTCAAAGATGCGTTGCACCCCTTTCCCTTAATAATGGAATTGCTGTGGGAACTTTCGGGGATAATGCTAATATGGGAGCAAGAGTTAATGCTTCAATTGAATGAAGACTTTTCCGGCTATTGGAACTACTTAACATCGAGCGTTACTCCGAAATATGTGGCTGAGGCTCTCGCTCTTGCTGAATTCTGTGTTTCCTTGGGCATTATTATCAAACCAGAAGCACAGAAACTTTTTGAATGTCTGAACCAGCTTTTAGCAGAATGCGGCTGGATTATTTTGTTAGATGATACCTGCATTGTGTGCTCGCGCCCTTGTCAGCTTAGCCTTGACAGCGAATACCGCCTCCACGCAGAAGGTGAACCTGCACTGGAATTTCCCGATGGTTACAAAATCTATTCCTACCACGGTGTAACATTACCTGAAAAATACGGACAAATTCACCCCAATCTGTGGCAAGCACAATGGCTTTTAGAAGAAAAAAATGCTGAATTAAGACGAGTATTAATTCAGAAAATTGGTTATGCTAGAATTTGCTCGGAACTGCAAGCAACAGAATTAGATTGCTGGAAAGAATACACGCTGCTCAAAATTGATGCTGATATTGATGGCTTCGATCCAGATGATTTCGATGACGATGATGATGCTCCGAAAAAAGAAGATATTTATCTGTTAAAAATGATTTGTCCGAGCACCGGACACATTCATGTTTTGCGAGTTCCGCCAGATGTGACATCTGCTAAAGAGGCAATTCGCTGGGTAAATTGGGATATTGACTCAGAGGAGTTTTCCGTGCAAACTTGAGTAATACTAATTTAAAAAAGCTACAATCATCAATCTGAGGCCAATTGTTAAAAGCAGAGTCCAGCCGGACACGGCAGTGCCGTTTCCCTACCCGATTATGTTGTTAAAAGCAGAGTCCAGCGCCGGACACGGCAGTGCCGTTTCCCTACCCGATTATGTTGTTAAAAGCAGAGTCCAGCGCCGGAGAGGGCAGTGCCGTTTCCCTACCCGATTATGTTGTTAAAAGCAGAGTCCAGCGCCGGAGAGGGCAGTGCCGTTTCCTTACCCGATTATGTTGTTAAAAGTTGCAGAGTCCAGCGCCGGAGAGGGCAGTGCCGTTTCCCTACTGATAACTGCTAGATTGGCAAAATATTAATCGATAAAACACTAATCAAGATTGGGCCTGTGACACTTAAAAGGGTGGAATGCACCAAGTGTCAATTTAGCAAAAACTGTGGATAACATAGGAAAGAAGCCCACCTTCAGTCAAAGTTGGGCTAAATTCATGCCAGCTTACCGACAGCTAGGCAATCGGGTCTCTTAGCGGGTAGACGTAAAAGTTGAGAAAAAGATCCGAACTTTGTCGAAAAACTTATCCCCAACAATTAAGCTCCAGTTTACCCGTTAGCGAAGCCCTCGAAGAGGATCGCACCAGCGACATCTCACCCGCAGCGATGTTCCCTGAAATTGGGGAAATGCTGGAGCTCTAATTTTCCAGCATTTCCCATTTTAAAGTCCCAATCTCCAAGGGTTTAAGCGTCGTCATCGTGAGCGAAGCGGCGGAACAGGAAGTCTAGGGCGTAGTTCCGCAGGTTGTAATATTCGGGATCTTCCATCATTTGTACCCGATCGCGCGGACGGGGGAAAGGAATCTCCATAACCTCGCCGATGGTCGCTGACGGGCCGTTAGTCATCATCACGAGTCGATCGGCCAAAAACAGCGCTTCGTCAATATCGTGAGTAATCATCAACACCGTACAGCGGTGATCGTTCCAGATTTTCAGCAACTCTTCCTGCAATTCCTCCTTGGTAATGGCGTCCAAAGCACCAAACGGTTCGTCTAAAATCAGCACCTGGGGGCGAATCGCCAAAGCGCGGGCGATGGACACCCGTTGTTTCATCCCCCCTGAAATTTGCGGTGGTCTTTTGTCAGCAGCTTCTGTGAGCCCCACCATCGCCAAATGTTCTTTGACGATCGCATTTTTTTCGACCTTCGACTTGTTAGGAAATACAGCATTAACGGCAATGTAAACATTTTCAAATACAGTCCGCCAAGGCAACAAAGCGTAACCCTGAAACACTACCATGCGATCGGGGCCTGGCTTAACAATCCGCTGCCCGTTAATCGACACGGTGCCCTCGCTGGGATGGCTAAAACCGGACACCATATTTAATAGTGTGGATTTGCCACAGCCCGAGTGTCCGATCAGAGTAATAAACTCTCCCTCAGCTACGGTCAAGTTAACGTTTTCTAATGCCCTGTAACCGTTTGGATATACTTTATGAACATTGTCCATCACCAAAAAAGGCTGGCGGCGATCGGTCGGTTGCTGGATTTGGGTTTTGGTGTTCGTCTGGTTGACAGCAGTATTAATCATGGGTTTAGGAAGTCTTAAGTAGGTGATTAGCGATAGCAAACACGGTTTGTAGTGTGGACTTTAGTCCGCAACATATCGCGGACTAAAGTCCACACTACGAACTAATCTTATTGCGGTCGTTTGGCGCAATGACGATCGCCTTTTAAGCAACAGCTCTGCGGCCAGAATCCAGAATCACTTCAGCCATCGTGTAATCGCGTTTGATCGCGAGATTGTTGAGATAGCCGATCGGATCGTCAGCATTAAACACCGAGCCATCAAACAAGCGGAGAGAACCCCGAGTGTAAGTAATATCAGACATCCCCAGCTCTCGGGCCGCCGTGCTGAAGGGGCCTACTCGCACCACCCGTTCCAGAATTTCTACCCAGTTGCGGGGGAACACAGTATCGCCCCAACGCGCCATCTGCACCATGTGCCACAACTGTTCGGTGCGGCTGGGGCGGTTTACTCCGTCTCCGGCGAACAAGTGGTGGGCGTATTCCCGCATCGGAGTATCCAGATTGCAAGCTGCAGATTTCGGATCGCCAATTTGGATGTAACTCTTGTCAGTAGCGACGTACTCGCGTCCCGCCACAATTTCGGAAACTTCTTCAGCATTGGCCGGATCGCTGCAATAATGGCAAGCTTCCAGCAAAGCTTTGACTAGAGCAATGTGAGTGTTGGGGTAAGCATTCGCCCACTCTTCTCGAACTCCCAGAATTTTTGCCGGGTGTCCGGGCCACAGTTCCAAATCCGTAGCTACAGTAAAGCCGACTCCTTCCATCGCGGCGCGCAGGTTCCAAGGTTCGCCAACGCAGAAACCGTCAATCGTGCCGCCTTGCAAGTCCACGATCATCTGGGCTGGAGGGATGTTTTTGAGCGAAACATCGCGATCGGGGTCAATGCCGCCGGAAGCCAGCCAGTAGCGCAGCAGCAGGTTGTGCATCGATGAAGGGTGAACGATACCCATGCGGTGAGTTTGGGCGGGGGTTCGGCGCAGCATTTCTTTGTAATCTGCAAGAGTGTAGATCCCCTGGTCGTAAAAGCGCCTCGCGAGGGTAATTGCGTTGCCGTTGCGGCTCATGGTGAGGGCTGTAACGGTTGGTATTGGCTTTTCTTGGTGGCCTCCCAAGCTCAACCACGCCGCCATCCCAGAGGGCATATGGGCTGCGTCTAAGTAGCCTGCGGCGATGCCGTCTACGATGCCGCGCCAGCTTGTTTCCCGCACGAGGTGGACTTCATCGAGTCCGTGTTTGGCAAATAAGCCTTTTTCTTTGGCGATGGCTAGGGGAGCGCAGGCGGCGAGGGGGATGAAGCCGAGTTCGAGGTTGACTTTTTCTAGGCCGTGGCGGGCGATCGCGGGTACTTTGCGCGCCCGCAGTTTTTTGACTCGTTTCTGCTGGTTGAGGAAGTAAATCATTTCGCTCCGCAGGGCGTAGTAGCTGGGGTGCGTGACTACTTCCATACGCTTGCGGGGGCGGGGGATGTCTACTTCGAGGATGCCGCCAATCTTCGATTCAGGGCCGTTGGTGAGCATGACGATGCGATCGCTCAACAGCACTGCTTCGTCAACGTCGTGCGTTACCATCAGGGCGCTGATTTCGTACTCTTGGCAGATTTCCATCAACTTTTCTTGCAAGTTGCCGCGAGTCAAAGCATCCAAAGCGCCGAAGGGTTCGTCCAAGAGTAACAGTTTGGGGCGCAAAGCTAGAGCACGGGCGATCGCCACGCGCTGTTTTTGTCCGCCGGAGAGCAGTGCAGGTTGCTTTTCGGCGTGGGGAGCCAAGCCCACCATGTCGATATGTTTTTGAATGATTTCGAGGCGTTCGGCTTTGGGTAAGCCGCTCATCACCGAGTCTACGGCTAGGGTAATGTTTTCTCTGACCGTCCGCCACGGTAGCAGCGAATAGTTTTGGAATACTACCATGCGATCGGGGCCTGGCTTGGTAATTCTTTGTCCTTCGATCGTCACCAATCCTTCTGTGGGCAGATCCAAACCCGCCACCATATTTAGTAGGGTAGATTTGCCGCAGCCGGAGTGTCCGATTAAGGAGATAAATTCGCCTTTTTTAATTTCTAAGTCGATGCCTTTGAGGGCTATGTACGTGCCGCCGTCTGACAAATTAAATGTTTTTCCGACCTGTTCTACCGCAATCAAAACTGACATGGTTTTCTTGCCTTTTTTGTAGTTGGTTATTTTGCTAGCTGTTGACTGTTGACTGTTTGTTATTTGTTTCGATCGAACAACTGCTAGAAATTTAACTGGTTTAACTGGTTCCTAGGCTCTGCCTGGGAACCCATGTAAGCGAGGCTCTGCCTCACTTTTATAGGAGTAAAATTCGAGGCACAGCCTCTGGAGCTGCGTTTCCAGGCAGAGCCTGGAAACGAGTAGACAACTGACAACTGACAACTGACAACTGCCAACTGACAACTGCCAACTGCCAACTGCCAAATTAGTTATTTGCCTTCAGAGGGAGCAATTTTGTGTTGCAACCAAGCCATCATGCGATCGAGGAACAAACCAACAGCACCAATGTAGAACACCGCTAAGAGAATTTCGCTGATGTAGTTTTGCTGGTAAGCGTTCCAAATAAAGAAGCCGATACCAACAATCCCCGACATCACAATTTCCGCTGCAATAATCGCCAGCCAAGCCAGCCCGATCGCAATTCTCAATCCCGTGAAGATGTAGGGAAGTGCCGACGGAAACAAAATATTGAAATAATACTCTTTCCGAGTCAGTTGCAGCACTTTCGCTACGTTGTTGTAATCGTCGGGAATTTGGCGGACACCTTCAGCGGTGTTGATCAAAATCGGCCAAACTGCGGTGATAAAAATCACGAACAAAGCAGCAGGTTCGTTTTGTTGCAGTGCAGCCAAGGCGATCGGCACCCAAGCCAGAGGCGCAACCATCCGCAAAAACTGAAAAATTGGGTCTAAAGCCTTGTTCAGCAACGGATTTGTACCTACCAAAACACCCCCAGCAATTCCTACAGCAGCGGCGAGAGTGTAGCCTTTTGCTACCCGTTCCAAACTAGCCAAAGTCTGCCAAAACAAGCCGATTCCGTAGGTTTTGGAATTCATGAAAGGATACAGCAACAAGATCCGAGTCCGTTCGTCAGTCCAAACGCTCGTCGGGCCCGGCAGTTTGATCAGTCCCGTACTCGACAGGAATTGCCAAACTAACAGAAATCCCAAAATTCCTAAAATTGGCGGCACAATATTTGATGAATTCTTCTTCCAAAACTCTCCAAACGCTCCTTGTGCAGCGCCTCGATCCCTTCGATTTGTACTTACAGCCATCCTATTAATCTCCTATGTTTGCGCTATTTTTTATGACCGTAATTTTTTGATGCTAAATTACGGTCAGCTTTGACCCATTAAACTTTTTTAATCGCCAAACTCTTGAGGTAATCTTCTGGCTTTTCCGGGTTAAATTCTTTGCCATCAAAGAACTTTTCAATACCGCGAGACGTACTTTTAGGAATGTCAGCATCAGCAACTCCGGCCAATTTTGCTGCGGCTTTCCACAAATCTTCGCGGTTGACTTTATCGATCATCTTTTTATCCGCCAAGGTTTTGGTTGGTAGGAAGCCCCAGCGCACGCTTTCGGTTAAGAACCACAAATCGTGACTCTTATAAGGATAGGAAACGTTGCCGAGGCCGTCTTTCCAGTACAGCGGGCTCATCTTGAAATCGTTGATTTCTGGTTGGCCGTCACCCATCATGTACTTGCCCTGGTAGGGAGGTGTCAAAACTGCCGGAGGTACGTCAAAGTAGTTTCTGCCAGAAGTAATGGCAACTAATTCGGCGCGATTTTCTGGTTTGTCGCACCATTGCTGCGCTTCGATCAGTCCTGCTAGCATGGCTTCGGTGGCTTTGGGGTGTTTGTCTACCCAGTCGCCGCGCATAGCTAGATACTCTTCGGGGTGATCTTTCCAGATTTGGGCCGTGAGGGCGGACATGAAGCCGATGTCCTCTTGGACGATCCGCAGGGGCCAGGGGTCGCCGGTACTGAAACCGTCCATGCTGCCGGTTTTCATGTTGGCTACGGTTTGGGCTGACGGTACTGTTAGCAACTCGGCTTCTGTGTCGGGATCGATGCCGTTAGCTGCTAGCCAGTAGCGAATCCAAAAGTCTTGGTTGACTTTGGGGAAGGTGTAGGCTGCTTTGAAGGGTGTGCCTGCTTTTTTGAGGCCTTTCATGTAGTCTTGGGCCGCTTGGTCTAGTTTGAGCCCGATGCCTTTGCCTTTGTGTTTTCCGGCGATCGCAATTCCATTTCCTTGAGTGTTCAACTGGGCTAGAACATACATCGGAATTTTGACGCTACCTTTGGTAATCAGACCTTCACTAATTTGATAAGGCATGGGCATTTGCCACTGGCCTCCATCAATACCGCCACCTGCAGATCCAATTTCTAAGTTGTCTCTAGCCGAACCCCAGTTGGCTTGTTTGGCGACTTCCACTTCGGTCATTCCATATTTGGCAAAAAAACCTTTTTCTTTGGCAATAATTAACGCTGCTGCTTCAACGATCGGGATATATCCCAAGATAACCTTTGTGCTTTCGATGCCTTCTACTCTTTTCTCGTTGGCCACAGCAACTGCTGATGTGGCCGCAGGTACTGCGCTGCTACCTGTGTTAGTACCGGCACCTGCAGTTGCACCGGGTTCTGGGGGATTTCCCAAACAGCCTTTGAGGAGTATTGTACTGACTGCAGATGCACCTGCGGTAACGATAAATTTACGCCGGGAAAATTGCTCTGAAAATTTTGTCATAGCCTAGCCTTCGTTCCTATTCATAAATCTTCTGTAACGACATCACTGAAGTTTATCAAAGCGCTTTTTTGCTGTTTGCTAAAGGTCTATTAGCGAAATATTTTGAGCGCACGGAAAGCAGAAGGGGTCGAAAGATTTATTGTTAGCATAAGTCTTTCAAATATCCCTGCTGATTTTACACTTTTGATTAACTCAATATTGCAATCGACCAAGTTGTGCGAACTCGCTTTAAGCGAACTCCACATTTTCTTGTCTTAGTTATTCAGTTTACCGTACTGTTGCTGCGATTATAAAACAAATATTAAATTTGAATGATAAGTAAATATTTTAGAAGACTGGTGTCAATAATGAGGGTTTTTAGCCGCGATTCGATCTAAAAATATTTCTTTTTATCGTTAAGTGTTTATCCGTAAGGCGTTTAGCAGCATGAAGTGTGGGAGTATCAAATTTTATTGTCAATAAGCTGCAAATTCTGATGCTGCGATTGATTAGTATTACTTAACAGTTTTCTAATTTTATAAAAATTACGAGTAGATGTATCAAAAGATACATTAATAATTGCATTTTTCTAAGTGTATAAGATCGTGTCCGATCGATTGCCATAACAAAAACCGATCTGTGTGGAATGCGAGTTCCCCAACGATCGAACAAACTCGCATTCCACACGCGCGATCCAATGGCGCGATCGGTCAATCGAGCGGACACTATATAGGTAAGGAATGAAAATTTAACAACTTAAGCGATTGCCCGTTACTTTCGCTCTGCGTGGTAATGCAGATAGGCGAGGCTCTGCCTCCTTCGATTTTTGTTACGGTAATCGACAGGACATGATATAGCGGTTCTCTAAAAAGTGAGGTATGCCCGGTTTGGCCTATGCCCGGTTTGGCCTATGCCCGGTTTGGCCTATGCCCTATGCCGGATAGTACCTCATCTTTTTGAGAAAGGCTCTATCAAACCTTCAAACCTTAATTTTTCACCGTTAAACGCTGCGAGCTAATATTTTCGTAAAAACACCCGGTTTCAGCCTCCCAGACTATATTTGAATGGGTTTTGACTTCTCTCTATGTTACAAGAGATATATCTGTTTTGGGCGATCGATTTGGGATTTTTTTGCGGTGCTATTTTTTTTTAGGAGTTTTTAGAAGTGGTAAAAAAAATTACTCGAATGCTTGACAAATGGCAAATTTTAAGGAAGCATCTCTTTTTTGCAATAAGCATTTTTTTACAGTGCGAGTGGGGGCGATCGCACTATTAAAAGTGTTGTTTATTTTCCAGTTTCCGGGCAATTTTCCCAATTGGCGACTGCGCCACGGACGATCGATCGCACAGCGTGTTAAAACCTAGTTAAGCAACAAAATTTTGAATTCATGGAAATATTGTTGACACTGCTACTGGGTTCGGTGCTGTTTGTCTGGGGAATGCGCTTTGGAAAGCTGTTAGTTCGATCGGGAGTGACGGCTAAGGATTTGTTTAAGGGCAGAAATTCTCTCGCCCTGCTGTTTTTGGGTTTCTACTTTGCCTTGCTGCTGCTGGCTCTAAATCTGCCGCAAATGCCTGCTTTGCCGATCGAGTGGCGCGTGCACGGGATGCAGGTTACTTGGACTTTGCTCAGGGTGATGCTGATGGGAGTCTGCGGTGTTGGGTTTAGTATAAGTTGGCTGACGGCGCGATCGCAAGTAATCGCAGTAATTTTAATTGGCTTGCTGGGATTGGGCGGATTTACCAGCGCTGAGGCTTATTTTCTCGCGCCAATTTATGATGATTTAATTGATAATTTGCAACCAAACGGTGTATTTCGGCAAACTTCTAGCAGCAGTTGTGCACCGGCGGCGCTAGCAACAGTATTGAGAATATGGGGAATGGATGCGACGGAATCAAGTGTAGCGCGTTTGGCGGGCACGAGTCGTTTGGGCACTTCGATGCCGCAGTTGATTGTAGCAGCGAGGGGGTTGGGTGTAAATGCGATCGAACTAGCGCCCACTTGGGAGCAAATCCAGCAAATTAATCGCCCCGGAGTGCTAGCATTTTGGCTGTTTGACGGCCCGCGCAAGCTACCGCACGCAGTAGCTTTGCTGAGAATGAACGACAGCTTAGCAGCCATTGGAGACCCGGCGCGGGGCAAGATTTTCTATTTAGACAGAGCAACTTTTGCCTTAGTTTGGCGGAATGAATACGTGCCGATTTTTCGCTCTGCCGATATCTTGTTAAGTGACAAACAGGCGATCAATTTTTTGACAAAATTAGGATATAATAGTGGCGATTTAAAAGCAGATATCGAGCGATTTCAAACCGATAAAAAATTGCCAATCAGCGGCAAGTTAGATAGGATAACTGAATTAATGTTGAGCGGCCCTTTTTTAGAAGGCGTGCCGAGATTGGATGGGAAATAATTAGATTATAGGAATTAATGAACCGCAGAGAACGCAGAGAGCGCTGAGAGAGATATAGCATTTCGAGCTCTCATATGAGGTGCCGCTGGCCTCCGTGGGCATAGGGCATAGGGCTATCCTCACCACGCTTGAGAACCGCTATAGAGAGTTTTTTGGGCAAGTTAGATTCGATCATCAATCAGTTGATAAATATTGGCGCAAAGCTGCAATGACATCCTCGGCTGACTGCTGTCGAAATTTGCCTGCACGGAAATCATCCAAGGTTTTTTTTGCATCCGCAGCTATTTCTGCACGACGATTTTCGCGGTGACGGCTTTGGAGAATTTTTATCAACATTTCCTGCTGTTCGTAGGTTAGGTTTAAAGCAGTTTCTAGCACTTGGTCAAGGCTATTCAGATCATTAAATACTAATGTCATAGTCCTAGCCTGTTGCTAACTTATCTTTATTCTAGCTGAAACTGAGTAGATTTAACCACATTCATTCCCGCCGCAGCAAATCTTTGAAAAGCCGCATCTGCTGCTTCGGTAAAATCAACAACACCCGGAACAACCACCGGCGAAGTGCAATCTTCCAACAAATAAACCTTCTGTGCCAACTCCGAATCTCGCGCCAAAATCTCCGCCAGCAAATCATCAATCGTCCAAGCAACGCAATGACTCTTTGCTTGTCCCGCAATAATTACCGCATCAAAACCTAGCAACTTATCAATAAACTTAGCATTTTTTTCAGCAATAGAAACCCCATCCGGCCCGTCTAAAACTTCCGGCCGCAAAACCGAATAGTTTTCAGTTAAGGGATTGCCGCCCTTAATTTCAAAAAGTGCTTGACTTTCGCGGGCGATGCTGTGAAAAAATATCGCTTCTTCCACAGCAGAAACCAAGGCGTGTCCGATGCCGCCTAACATTGAATGATAGGGCCAAATTGTCAAGGGAAATTTGCCGTCATCGCTGAGTTTCTGCACGTAGTGGAGAGCGTGTTTTTCCAGGGCCGAAAAATTGCCACCGCTGATGCTGTCGGCGACGGCTGGATTAACTTTCCAAATACCTTTTTGCACATCTTCCAAAGTAATTAATGTGGCGGCTGGTTGCGGGTGTTCGCCTGCATCATTTATCCAAAAAATCGGATGAAAAATTTGCATCGCCGTATGGGTGTCCATTGTCGGCGCAATAGTTGTAATTCTATCTAAATTGCGGTAAATGAACTCGCACAAGCGCAGGTTGTCGTCTACTGCACCGCTACCGGAACGCCCGCCTACAAATAGTTCAAATTCCGGCAAACAAAAAGTATTTTGGGCATCGATTATCAACAAACAAATGCGGTTTCTGTCCCTGGCTGCGGGCGGGATTTCGTGCTGTTTCGCCCAACTTTTAGCTTGAAAAGCCCGTTCTTGGTAAGGTACGCGCCAAACTTCGCCTACTTTTTTTGCCTCGAAATATTCAGGAATTGGGAGTTGCTTTTTTGCTATCATAGCCTGTCTATTTTAGAGTGAGTTGTAACAATAACTTAAATAACCTCTCATTCTCTGATATCTGTCTCAGCGCCCTCTGCGTCCTCTGCGGTTCAAAAAAAATGCTCTATACTCTCATATAATACAAATAACTATTTACGGGTGAATTACGCCACCAGAACTAAACCACAATTCTTCACCTAAAAAAAACAATCAAAAATTGTTGTTTTTGTCGATCGCCCTTTTCATCCCTCTCTTAATTGTAGCAACTAAATCTCCCTACGTTCAACAACTTTTAACAACTGTTTTAAGCCAAATCCAGGATTTAGGCATTTGGGGCCCAGTCGCTTTCATCGCTACCTACAACTTAGCCACTATACTGTTTGTACCTGGTTCCGCCCTCACCCTCGGAGGCGGAGTGCTGTTTGGCCTGTGGTGGGGCTCCATCTACGTGTTTGTCGCAGCAACTGTAGGGGCTACCTTTGCTTTTGCGATCGGGCGATACCTGTCGCGCGATCGCGTGGTAAAATACATGGAAGCTCACCCGAAGTTCAAAGCCCTCGATCGCGCCGTTGCTAAATCAGGATTTAAAATAGTCTTTTTAACCCGTCTTTGTCCTTTATTTCCCTTCAATTTATTGAATTACGCCTTGGGAGTTACCCAAGTTTCTTTAAAAGATTACGTGTTAGGTTCCTTCGGGATGATTCCGGGAACTTTGATGTACGTTTACTCTGGTTCATTGATAGGAGATCTTGCTGCAATTGGTATGGGAACTGAACCGACCAGTCCCCAAACAGAAGCTGTAAAATGGTCGATAAATTGGATTGGTTTTGCGGCTGCTGTCGCAGTAACTTTATATATAACTAAGATTGCTCGCAAGGCTTTGGATGAAACTATTTAATTAGGAGAATTTGCTCGTGTCGCAGTCAAAAGTCGATCGCGTAACCGTCCCCCCGATGGACGAATACAACCAAAAATTAGTCTCCTATTTGCATCCGTCAGATTGGGTGAATCCTCAGCCAGCTAGCAGTTACAATTTAGTAGTAATTGGCGCGGGGCCCGCCGGATTGATTGTGGCTGCGGGGGCGGCTGGTTTGGGTGCAAAAGTTGCTTTGATAGAAAAACATTTGATGGGCGGCGATTGTTTGAATGTCGGTTGCGTACCTTCAAAAAGTTTAATTCGATCTTCCCGCACAGTCGGCGATATCTGGAATGCTCATAAATTTGGCGTTCATCTTTCTAACAATCCAGAAGTGGATTTTTCCGCAGTCATGGAACGGATGCGCCGGATCAGATCGGGAATCAGCGATGTAGATTCTGTTGAACGCTACCAGCACAAATTAGGAGTCGATGTTTTCTTAGGTTCGGGTAGTTTCACTAGCAATTCTACCATAGAAGTTGCTGGTCAAACTCTGCGGTTTAAAAAAGCAGTAATTGCCACAGGTGCAAGGGCGCGACAACCCCGAATTCCCGGCTTACAGGAAGCTGGATATCTGACAAATGAAACTGTATTTAACCTCACAGAAAGGCCTCAGCGTTTGGCCGTAATTGGCGCTGGGGCGATCGGCTGTGAATTGGCTCAAGCTTTTCGCAGGCTGGGCTCGGAAGTCGTGTTGCTGCACAAAAATGCTCATATTTTGGACAAGGAAGATGCGGATGCTGCGACAATTGTGCAGCAGGTTTTTCTGCGGGAAGGAATTCAACTAATACTTGAATCCCAAATATCTCGCGTTGAGCAAACAAATTTAGGCAAAGTAGTTTATTATCAATCGCACAACCAGGAAGCATCGGTAATAGTAGATGAAATTATTGTGAGTGTGGGGCGATCGCCCAACGTGGAAGGATTGAATCTGGAATCTGTCAGCGTAGAATACGATACACAAAAAGGCGTATTTGTCAACGACAACTTGCAAACTACTAATCCCCGCATTTATGCCGCTGGGGACATTTGCATGAAGCATAAATTTACTCACGCTGCTGATTTTGCCGCGAGAATGGTGATTCAAAACACTCTATTTTTCGGGCGCAAAAAACTCAGCGCTTTGACGATACCTTGGTGTACTTATACAGATCCAGAAATTGCGCGCGTCGGAATGGGCGATCGCGAAATTCAAGCCCAAGGAATTGATGTCGATACATTTTTGATTCCTTTCGATAAAGTCGATCGGGCAATTATTGACGGCGAAGAGGAAGGTTTTGTGAAAATAAACGTCAAGAAAGGCAGCGATAAAATATTAGGTGCAACTATTGTAGCGCGACACGCCGGGGATATGATTAGCGAAATTACTTTAGCAATGGTTAACAATATTGGTTTAGGGAAAATTGCTAGCGTAATTCATCCGTATCCGACACAAGCTGAGGCTATTCGCAAAGCCGGAGATGCTTACAATCGTACTCGTTTGACGCCGTTTGTGAAAAATTTGTTTAACCGCTGGCTGGCTTGGACGCGATAGATAAATAATTGTGGAACAGGCATCTTAGGAATAAGAATTAAATAACTTACAATTTGATATTTCTTGTGGGATGGGCATCCCGCCCGTCATTTCTGGACGGGCAGGACGCCCATCCCACAAACTTGTGTAAATTATTTAATTTGCGATCCTTTCCTGTTCATTATCGGCTTTTATGGGCGGCGTCGAAGCCCACCACAAAATAAAATTCACTCTCTGTGGAACAGGCATCTTGCCTGTTCATAAAAAAGCTGCAAAATTAGGTGTATTTTTATGATTCTGTTTCTGTTTCTGTTTCAAATCCAACACCTTCATACAAAAGTGCGATCGGCAAATCAAACTCAATGCTTGATAAAGTGATAATCTCCCCAGCAGTGTAAGAATAGTACAGCCACATTCTCCCCTCTCCCCGACAGTAACGCTCAACAAAAATCTTTTGTGAATCAATCAAGATATACTCTTGCAAAGTCGGAATTTTCAGGTAACAAGTGAATTTTTCATCCCGATCTTTAGCACTTGTACTGGGTGAAAGAACTTCCACAATTATTTTAGGATTCTGAATGAATGTGCGGGAATTCAAGTCTTCTGGATCGCAACTGACTATCACATCAGGGTAGTAGTAACGGCTTTGAAAACTGACTTGCAATTTCACATCTGACACGTTCATCCGACAGCCTCTGGAACGCAGATGCGGGCGCAATGAAGTGTAAAAGTTAAGTGCAATATCGTTATGGGGAATTGTACTGCCTGTCATGGCAAAAACTTCGCCGTTGACATATTCGTGGCGAATCTCTTGTTGAGCTTCCCATTCGAGGTATTCCTCAACGGTCATTTTTTTGGGTGCTTGGGGAATGGCTATCATAACAAAATTTTTTTCAATCTTAGTTTGATTATAGCATTAGAGCTAGCTGCTGCCTCACCGGCACTCAATTGACTAATCAATTAAATTCAATCTATTTTCATACCCCCGCATTATCTTCTGTAATACGTGCCTTAATCTTTCAAAATCAGCATCTTCTAAAGAGAAAGTAATTGCGACCTCATCGCATTCTAGAAGAGCTATAGTATCGGAACCGAAACGAACAGTAAATCGATCGCGACTAAGAGTAACAAAATCGATGCCTGCATCTTCTGTCCAGTATTCCTCGTCCAATTCTGCATAGATGTTTTTTCTGTTAGGAACAGTCTCTTCTTCAGACTCTTCGTCTCGTGTCAGGAGGAAATAATGTTCGCCCCCTTCCGCTTCAGAAAAACCCACATACAAATTGGCTTCAATAGCATCAAAGCAAGGGGCAAAAAATTCAGTTTTCATAATTTTAAAAATCCCCTTCATCTACTTGAAAAACAGTCAATCCCAACGATCGCCACATATCAACAACTTGCTGGCGATCGTCCAGCACAAACTTAACATTATATTGCCCTGCAATATGCTGCTGATAGATTTCCTCCTTCATAATCGCATCTTTCCTCATATCCCCAGTTTTCCGCATATAAAGACTGTGATAATTCACCTCATACTGCTGCAACCATTGTTCAGTTTGAGGCTGACAGTCATCGGTTCTTCCCGACACTACAATAATATTAGCGCTGGACTGCCACTTGCGGACGGTATCTAAAACAGGCTGATTCGGTAAATCGCGATCGCACTTTGAAGCATCAAAAGGATTTCTACCATTGAGAAGTGCGAGCGTACCGTCCATATCCACAATAATTGCATCCGGCAAATCCGGGTTATATTCCGGCGGCGCAACGGGAACCCGCACATACTTATTGTACATCTTCAAAATCACATCTTTGCCCACCGAATTAAGTCTTTTTAAATCCCGTTTAATACATTCCTCCACCGGAACTTGCAGGAAAGAATCATTAACTTCTACGATAGCTTTACCCTTAACCAACTCCTTGATCTGCTCGATGTGAGGCCCAAAATTAGTATCATCAACAATTACGTGCTTGCCGCTTTCCAAAGCCATCAAAATAACCGTGTCTCTCAACTGCACAATAAACTTTTCATTAGCAGGCGACCAATGGGAAGCATGAGCCATTTCTCGCAGTAAATCTTTATTAGTACGCACCCATCTTGCAGGTTCAGACAGCAGCAATTCTCGCGCGAATTGAGATTTTCCCGAAGCAGGTAAACCGACAAGCACAACAACTCTTTTCATGGCAATAAATAATATTAACTGGTAGGGTGCGTCGCCATCAACAATCTCTAAATTTCATCGACAATCTCATGGCGACGCACCTGTGCCTACTGGGTAGGCTGGAAATTGTACACTTGCATCTTACTTGATGCGACTACAAATCATCGAGCGGTTAGTTTACAATCCTAAATGGATGTAATCCAAACCCAATAACTCCTCTATTTTATGGATCGTAACATCGCGGAGAGCTTCTTTAACTCCCGTAACTCTGCGGTTTCGCAAAGAAAACAAAATCCCCGAATACGGCAAATGTTTCACAGCAAAAGCAAAATCTTTCTGCACTTCAATCTGTTCCTGCTGTCGGTAAACTTCCTCGATTTCTTGAACTAACAATTCATATTTACTCTTAACTTTTTGATACAAATCAATCCACTCGGGAAAATAAGCTAAAAACTCTTCTCCTTCATTCATCAAAACAATTTCGATCATCCTGCGGGTCGAAAATCCTTCGCGGAGATGGGAAATCGCGACATATTGCGGAGACTTAACCTTAACTCGGTTGAAGTTAGCATCACAAATAATATACCCTTCCGAATCCATCGGATCTAAATGTTGAGATGCTTCGATAACTTCTTTCCAGCTAGTCAAAGGATAGGATTTGACTACTTTCCAGGCATATCTGTTTGCCCAAAAAAGGGGATCTGTTTCTCGCAACGTTTCAGTATTGCGAACCCCATGCAGCACGATATCATTGTATTTTTGCTGAACTACTATTCTATTATAAGGTGTCATCAACTCAAAGATAAAACACTCACCCCTTGCTTCCGGTAATTCATATCCCAATTCTTTCCAGACTTTCCAAAAAAGTTCGGCAAAGCTAAATCCAAAACCGTTAACTTCGCCGGCTGCGTCGGGAGTACCGCTAGATTGCACTCTCCATTCTTCCTGATAGAAATACATTACAATCAGAGAACCGTCTAATTTTTCGTAAACTTTGGCGCTACTCCAATCGATTGCTGCGGCGTGGCCTTCCCCGTAATTAAAAAATTTGTCGTAGGGATAAGAAACTATTTCCCAATCTTGAGATGAATCTAAAATAATGCCCCGGCACTGTTGGACTATTTTTTCGCCCAGGGGGGATTCTATCTGCGAGTATTTCAGACAGACTAAATCGGGATATTGGCGGTGGCGGGTCACTTTGATATGATAAGTTTCGCACAAAGTTTCTAATCCGTGCTGGCGTAAATACTCTTGCAGTTCCACGTTCGACTCCTAAGTTTGTCGCTTGCTCTATTTTATCGACAACTGTATATTTTGGCGAATTTGTAAACAAAAATTAAACTATTTTTTCTGGGATCCATCTGATGATTTTTGTATTGTGGAGTATCGTTGTAAATAGGTGAATTCAGTTGGGGACAAAAAGGGAATGTTTCAACATCTAGGACAAAAACAGTGAACAATAAATTATTACTTTTGGCGACTGCTGCGTGCGTGTTGACTGCTTTAGTACCTGTATCGCGAGTGTTGGGTGCGGGCGAATTGTCGCAGCGGTTGCCGGAAACCCAATCTGTGGCTGTAGCGGGTACTGCTGTCCCGGTAAGTCAAATCTTGGCAAAATTAAAAGGCAAAACACAACTGCCGATTTTTATTCCCACTCGGCTTATTGTTTCGCGGAAGCTTTACTATTACAGCCAAGCGCAACCGAATAGCTATGCTATTTCAATAGATTATACAGCAAATTGCCGGGGTGCGGGAGCTTGCAATTTTGGGGAAATTCGAGTTCAAAAAGGCGGTAAATTTTCTACGAAACTAGAAGGTGTAACTGAGAGTTTAAAAAATGTTCAACTTGCCGGCGGAATGAAAGGAGTTTTTCACAGCGGTTGCGGTGCTTACTGCACGGCATCTATTCAGTGGAAAAAACAGGGGTTTATGTATACCATATCAATTAAAAACGGAGGACAATCGGATTTAATTTTAACAGCTAATTCTGCTATTTTAGCGAGAAAAAATTAAGTTTTGCAGTGTTGGATACAGAAAATAATTATGTAGGGTGCGTCGTTTGGGCGTATCTTACTGTTATTGTATGATATGGCAGTTAGAGTGAAAAATGAGGTATTGATATCAAGTCAGTTCGATTGACGACGATAAAATTTTGTTCATTATGCGGACTTTAGTTTGCGCTACGAACCTTTTTTATGGTGGTAATCTACCGGACAGGATATGAGCAGTCAATCCTTCAATTTCTCAATCCATTAATCTAAAACTTGTAGGGCGAAATCGAAGTATCTTAAATTTAAAATCGATTGACTTCTCACCT
Source organism: Microcoleus sp. S36a_B3 (assembly GCF_036700745.1). NCBI lineage: Bacteria > Bacillati > Cyanobacteriota > Cyanophyceae > Oscillatoriales > Microcoleaceae > Microcoleus > Microcoleus sp. S36a_B3. The sequence continues at coordinate 66,814 of NZ_JAUBPN010000023.1, forward strand.
GTTTGAGAAAGGCTATAAATGTTAACCGACAGCAAGCCGCAGCCGAATGTAATATGGTTTGTTATACTTATCTACTTGGAGGGAAATTATGATGAGGGGAAGATGGCTATTTGGGGCGATTGTTGTTGGTGTGGTTACTGCTTTGACGATCCTCTTCGATGGCTTCGCTAACGCAGTTTTGATACCATACTCAGCCCTAGCAAGAACAGAAACGCAAATAACAGAAATTCGCTGGTTTAATTATACTTCTAAAGATGGCTGGCAATCCGCACAATTTATTGTGCCCGATCGCAATACTACACAATCTGCCGGCAGCTCCAAGTTGCGGTTGTACGATGTTCATATTGCCAAGATGTTTGAGATTTCGCGTTTTTTGTGCGATCGCGATCGCACTTGGGCCGGTTACAATTGGTCTTACGGAGCCGCCAATGGCAACATTGACATGGGAAACTTCAAAATTAGCTGCAATCTCGCCCGTACCACAGCCACAACTTACGGGTTAGGGAAACCAGAAATTACAGTAATTCGCCGCAATTTCGACCTTCCAGGCGGCCAGCCATCTGTTGCTGTAGAAAAATATTCTATTCCTACTCTGAACGTTGAGAAAACTAGAGTTGTACAATGGAGAAACTTTGTCCAAAAATTTCCCCCAATTCCCAACAATTCAGGTACAAATCAAGCTAATACTCGTTTTCCAGTAAGTAACATTTCTCAGCAAATCAAAGGCAAAACACGAGTACCTGTTTTTCTACCGAGCCTACTTCCTTTATCTGACACTCAGCAACTTGATTTTGATGTGCAAGCTGGCTCCCACGGTTACATTGTTGAAATGTATTTAGGCAAAGACTGCCGCGGCGGAGCTTGTGCTTTTGGCACAATCGAAGCTAAAAAAAATGAACCGTTTTCACCTCCGTCGGAATTGCCTAGGGATTCTTATAGAAGCATTGAATTAGCAGGCGGAATGAGGGGAATTTATTTCCAGACTTGTGGTAATTACTGCATTTCTTATGTGGAGTGGCAAAGGCTGGGTGTACTTTACCGAGTAAGTCTCAAAAATGGAAGGCAGTCAGAAGTTGTTCGGATAGCAAATTCTGCACTTCAAGCTGGGTCACGTTAAATTTTGCGGGTAAATGGAAAAGGTACGCGCGCGTTTCCGCATCCTAGGGAATCGATATTTTCATTACTCATAAACTTTATTCGGGACAAACTGAATGATTGCGGTCAAACCAAATGATGTAGTAAACAGACTGAACGCGAAACCCAAATATCCGTTTTTTCTCATCAATTCGCATTTCTGATAACCTCGCATCTTCAGGAAGATTGTCAGGAAAAGTCGGATGCTTGTCAATCAACTTATAACCCATTCCCACTGATTCACCTCGTTTTTTTGATCCGTGACATCGGATTTGGGCCCAAGTATATTTCTCAATTTTCTTTAGTCCTTCAATTAGGTCATTGATTTCTGATGATGTCCAGTCAGACAAAACCCAACGATTTTTATCTGCATAGGTAAATCTGAAGCTAGGATGCTCATCATCTGCAGTGCTTGGTCGATTTAACTGAGTTGCTTGCTCTGGAATTCTACTTGGTTGCTTTTTTTGAGATGGCTTTAGTATTTGACTTTTTTTCCCCACTTACGCCTCCACAAAAGGTGCATAGTAGCATTTCATATCCTCGTGGGAGATGATTTTAGTTGATTTTTCAGCAGGTTCTAATCCCTTGCGGGCGTTTAACCAAGGCATCTCTGAGTGCGTTAACTCGACCAAATATTTAGCACTTAATTCTCCATAAGCATTCCAAACTTCTTCGAGGACTTCGAGTTCATCTTCCTCAAATTCTTTTTCAAAATTATCGGGAGTGGGAATATCCTTGTATTTGTAAGCTTTGTATTCATTCCAAACATCGCGGACAACTGGGCCGGAAACCCAAGCTTCAATATCTCCATCAAATAGCGGCTGGCTTCTAAAGACTAAACTCCAAGCTTGTGCATAATACACGAGCTTTTGCAGTTTCAGAGGAGAAATGGTATCGCCTGCTTCTCGATCGACACGGCATAAAAAGTAACGAGCTACGTCAAGAGCACTTTTCATAGTTTTAGGATTTTAGTAATTTGACAAATTCACTTTTGATGCTAAGCTATTTGGTGGCTTTAGAAGTACGATCGCAATTACGATCGCTCTTTTTCCCTCGCCACTACATTTTTCTCTCCAAATCTCGCAACCTTTGAGCTAATTCTTTCTCGCTGCTGCTGAGCTAACTCCTCATACCAACCAGGTTAATCCGGCTCGACCCAAGGTAAATCTTACATCGCCAGCAGCCTTTGCTTCGGAATGTCGATCGCAAGAGAGTGCAAGCGACGCCCAATGCTGGATGGGAAACATCATCAAGGCTCACTGCTACTGGCGGTCATAAAATTTTAGATTTTAGATTTTAGGTTTTAGATTGGCAATGGCTTATTATGTAAAGGTTTGGAGCTTGCCTACCGTTGCATCCTTTTTTCAAACAGGCGCTCAAAATCTGGTACTTCTATTTTATCACGCGAATTATCCCAACCAGCAATTAAAGTCCCCACCTGCGGTACGCTAGATCAGGTGAATATACTGGCTCATTTCAAGCTATCCTGCGATCGATCTTATGTCCCCAACCACATCTGCCCCCTCCCGAACCGTCCGCATCGGTTCCCGCAAAAGCCAACTCGCTCTAGTGCAAACCCACTGGGTGCAAGCAGAGCTACAGAAACACTTCCCGGAACACACTTTTGAAGTCCACACCATGTCCACTCAAGGGGACATAATTCTTGATGTCGCCCTCGCTAAAATCGGCGACAAAGGACTTTTCACCAAAGAATTAGAAACGGGAATGCTCAACAATGAAACGGACTTTGCCGTTCATTCCCTCAAAGATTTACCTACCAATTTGCCCGAAGGTTTAATTTTAGGATGCGTCACCGAACGGGAAAATCCCGCTGACGCCTTGGTAGTTAACTCCAAGCACAAAGACAAGCAACTAGACACCCTCCCCGCAGGTTCCGTAATCGGCACTTCTTCGCTGCGGCGGCTGGCTCAACTGCGGCACCATTTCCCTCATTTTGAATTTAAAGATATTCGCGGCAATCTCAATACTCGACTCGCAAAATTAGATGATGGCGGTTACGACGCCATTATTCTAGCAGTTGCAGGATTGGAAAGATTGGGAATGGGCGATCGCATCCATCAAATTATCCCTGCTGAAATCTCCCTTCACGCCGTCGGCCAAGGTGCCTTGGGCATCGAATGCCGCGCTGGAGATACAGAAATCATGGCAGTGATCAAAGCTCTCGAACATACGGAAACCGCCCAAAGATGTTATGCCGAACGCGCATTTCTGCGGGAATTAGAAGGCGGCTGTCAAGTACCAATCGGCGTCAATACCAAAATAGAAAACGGTCAATTAACCTTAACCGGAATGGTATCGAGTCTTGACGGCCAGCGCTTCGTCAAAGATACTGTTTCCGGCGCTGCCGAGACTGCTGAAATGCTGGGAATTGATCTCGCTCACCGCCTGCGCGAACAGGGAGCCAGCGAAATTTTGGAGGAAATTTTTATCGAAGTTCAACGCGGTTCCTAAACCAAGTCAGCATTTATTTGTCAAGGCGCTTAAACGCGAAATATCGCCTTTTATTGAAAAAAAATAACTGGCGGTTCGCTTTGACAAAAACGAGTAAATTAGCAGTATTTTTCTAGGTGTTGGATGGGAATTTTAGAGAAAATTGTGGATGATTTCACAAATATCTGACTAATTGAGGGCTGCTGTTAAGAAACCAGGTTTATGGATGAATGCCGGGGTGCAAAGCCTAGGATTTTTAGGAAAAACCGGGTTTCTTGGGTCTTAGTCTGATTCTTGTCAACATACCAATCCAAAATCTACAATCAAACATCCAAAATAAATCAGCAATCTATTTTAGGGAAAGGCAAAAACATGAGCGCTAGAGCAACTCAATTAAAGCTGGAAGTGAAAAAAGTTCAGGAACTTTATCGCAAAATGCAGGCTGACCAAAAAGCTTTGCAGCAGCAATTGAAAGAGTTCAAAACTCAAGCAGGAAGTTTCTCGGATGTCGTCGAACAAATCTTGCCGTCGATAGTTTCAGTTTACGTGATGGATTGGGATACAAAACAAGAAATTTCTTCGGGAAGCGGCTTTTTTGTATCGCCGGATATAATCGTCACTAACTATCATGTAATCGAAGATATTGCGGATGAAGATTACTTCTATGAAGAAGATGAAATCGAACAGGTTTTAGTGGAAACTAATGATGGAAAGTTGAGATTGGCGGAGGTGGTGTTTACTGGTAATGCCGAAGAAGATTTAGCATTACTCTTGATTAGCGATTTTACCTTCGATCCGGAAACAGGGGAACAAGTGGAATCTCCCCAAGAGCATCCTCCTTTAGAGTTATCTTTTGATGTAAAAGTGGGCGATCCGGTAATTGCGGTGGGTAATCCTTTGGGACAGTTTGCTGCAACTTTAACTCAAGGTATTATTAGTGCAATTCGCGAACCTGACGAGTCTGAGGAAGGGGAGGAAGAAGATCGGGTTGCTGAGGTGAAGGTGTTGCAAACTGATGCGGCGATTAATCCGGGAAATTCCGGCGGGCCGCTGATTAATATGGCAGGTCAAGTGGTTGGGGTGAATGTGTGGGGATTGGAGGATGCTGATAGTATTAATTTGGCGATCGCTTCGGTCGCTTTGGATGACTTTTTAGCTGGATTTGAGGAAAGTTTTGAGGAAGATTCTCAAAATTAGTCGGGAATTGTTGATAGATTTTCCAGATTTGTAGGGGCGGGTTTACGCAGATATTTGACACCAAACGACAAATGATCAAAACCCGCCCCCACCCATAAATTAACAATTAATTGAATTTAACGCTGAGGTGAGGATGATTGTTCGGGGTTATTTGATAAAAACCCCATAGCTTTTTTATCCCCAAATTTCAGGAGATGTAGGTATTTAGGAAAAAGCCTTTTATTTTTACGCACAGTGCGAATTTTTGTAACAATAATTTACACGATCGCCCCAGCGACATAGATAGTCAGGTGCAATAGGTGCGATCGCTACTGGCAATTGGCAGTGTTTGTATCCCAACTATCTGCCGGCATCCGATATGGCAGAAACTCCATACTTCCTACCTTGAAAGTCGATTGCAGACTGGAGATTTGAAACTTGAGATTTGATATTTCCTTCACAGCCTCGACTAACTGTTTAAAGGGATCGCTAACATTTTTTGCTTAACCACCGACAATAGAGATTTATACTTGTTTTTGGACAGCGCGTTAACATTGTGTCCCTCGCCATTTAAACTTAATCTAGACTAACTATCCCAAGGAACACACAAAAATAATGCGAATTTTATTTGTATCTGCCGAAGCAGCACCCCTGGCCAAAGTTGGTGGCATGGGCGATGTCGTCGGCGCTTTGCCTAAGTTTTTGCGGCGCATGGGACACGATGTCCGCATCTTCATGCCCTACTACGGCTTCGTTCCCGACAAAATGGACGTTCCCAAAAAACCTGTTTGGAATGGGGCGGCGATGTTCCAAAATTTCTCAGTCTTTGAAAGTGTTTTGGCGGGAACCGATGTACCTTTATACTTATTGCAACATCCATCTTTCTTGCCGCGCCGCGTTTACGGCGGTTTAGATGAAGATTGGAGGTTCACTTTTTTTGCTAATGCTGCCGCTGAATTTGCCTGGAATTACTGGAAACCCCAGATTATCCACTGTCACGACTGGCACACGGGGATGATACCTGTTTGGATGAAGCCTGACCCCGATATCAGCACGGTTTTTACTATTCACAATTTAGCTTATCAAGGGCCGTGGCGCTGGCGTTTGGAACAGATGACTTGGTGTCCTTGGTATATGCAAGGCCACAATACAATGGCTGCTGCAGTACAGTTTGCCGATCGCGTAAATACAGTTTCGCCAACCTACGCCGAGCAAATCAAAACCCCAGCTTACGGCGAAACTTTGGAAGGTTTGCTGTCTTACATCGGCGGCAAAGTTTCGGGAATTTTGAACGGAATTGATACAGAATCTTACAACCCAGCAACTGACAAGTACCTCCACCAACAATTCAGTGTTGATACGCTAGAAAAGCGCCCAGCTAACAAAATTGCCCTGCAAGAAGAAGTCGGTTTGGAAGTGAATAAAGGTGCCTTTTTAATCGGCATGGTGACGCGGCTGGTAGAACAGAAAGGATTGGATTTGATCATTCAAATGCTCGATCTGTTTATGGCCTATACCGACGCTCAGTTTATTGTACTCGGAACGGGCGATCGCTACTACGAAACCCAACTCTGGCAAATGACAGCCCGCTATCCCGGTCGGATGTCCACCCAATTGCTCTACAACGAAGCCCTCTCCCGTCGCGTTTACGCAGGCTGCGACACCTTCCTGATGCCCAGCCGTTTCGAGCCCTGCGGCATCAGCCAAATGCTCGCCCTCCGCTACGGCTGCGTGCCAATGGTGCGCCGCACCGGCGGTTTAGTCGATACCGTTTCCCACAATAACCCGATCGACAATACTGGTACAGGTTACTGCTTCGATCGCTACGAGCCCCTCGACTTGTTCACCTGCATGATCCGAACATGGGAAAGTTTCCGCTACAAAGATAAGTGGAAAGAACTGCAACAGCGCGGCATGAGAGAAGATTTTGGGTGGGATATTTCTGCCAAGAAATATGTCAATTTGTACAGCGACATTTTGGGGATATCGCCCGAAGAAAATGCACCCTAACCAGAAGAGCCAGAATTAATCGTTGGTAAGGGTTAATCTTAGTACAATAAGGTTCAGTTAAAACTATTTATTCCTCGGAGATCCCCCTCGCATCCCCCTTAAGAAGGGGGACTTTCAGTAAGTTCTTGTCCCCCCCTTTTTAAGGGGGAGTAGGGGGCAAGCTAAGGGGGGATCGAGCTGAACTGAACCGTATTGAATCTTAGTAAGGTGCGTCAGTCGGTGTTTGATTCGACTGAATCGAGGGGCGATCGGCTGACGCACCCGAAAGCTTAGTCCGCAGTCGGTTTTTTATTCAATTTAATTGATCGACTGACTACTGACTACTGACTACTGACTAATGACTGCTGACTCCTGACAAATTAATCAACAAATAAATCGAGAGGTAAATGGCCGTAAGTCCCGCTAACTCCATCTTCAGAGGAAAATTGACACGACACTAAAACTCCTCGGTAAGTTCCCGGATAACCATCAACATAATAGGAACCCTTCAAAGTATTGAACTTAATATAAACCGAACCGGTAAAGGTCGAACCAGTATTTGGATCTAAAACAGCTTGATATCCGAAAGCTTTCAAATAAGCTTCTAAAGCTAAAAAACCCTCATCCGTCGAAGCAGCGCAAACTCCCAGCATTTGATAATCCGACAAACTTGCTACTAGCAAAATCGCTTGACGCAACGCCTGTTTTTCCAGCGGCGACGCTACAGATTGCATATCCAGACAAGTAAAATCTTTGAGGATTTGCTGTGCTGCTTCAACAGTCAGGGTAGTCGGGTTTTGAGTAGACATGAATTGCTCTGATATTTACCAAAAGTACGATCGACACTCGGGCACTCGTCAACGGATTTCTGCCATTGCAACCCTCGATCGACGGCGGTAACACTCGCGCCAGCCCCGATTATAGCCTAATTGTGGATCGGGAAATCATTTTGGGCGATCGGCCTACTGCCTCGCACAATCTACCTAGATTCCCCAAAAATATCACAAAAATGTCAACTTAGCTAAATTTTCCTCTGTTAAAAGTATACACAAAAAGCACACAAATTAGTAAATAAATTATGAAGTTCCAGCAATTATCGAAAGACCTAAAACTTGTGAGGAATTTTATTGTTAGGTTGCTAAAGAAAGCCAAACCCCTCTACTTATTCCTAATATTTGGCATCTGTATAGGTATTTCTGGCTGGACAGTAGAATCTAATTTCATCAAAATCCCTTTAATCGGCTTTCACGACATTGTAGACACTCGCAATCCCGCCCAATTGCCACCAAAGCGCCTTGCTTTTTCCATAGACTACACCAAACAAGATTTTTCAGTATTTTTAGAATATATAATGAAAGAAAACTATTGGTTATTATCATCTCAAGACCTGTACGTATACTTTATCAAAAAGTCCCAGCCAATACCAGCTCAAAGATTGGGTCAAAAACCGATTATGATATCCTTTGATGACGGGTATAAAGGCGTTCATGTAAATGCACTTCCCGTCTTAGAAAAACTTTCAGCAATCCATAAGAAAAAAGGCAAATTTGTGTTATTTGTCAATCCTCAGTTCTTAGGTGTGGATATGGGTAAGAAATTCATAGCCCACGCTAGTTGCAATGATTTAAGAGACGGATATAAACAAGGTTTTTATGACGTTCAATCTCACGGTTTTGCTCACAAAAACTTCACTCAAATTAGCGGAAAAGAATTAGAATTTGAAATTGCCCAATCTAAGTCTGAATTGATAAAATGTATGGGAGATTTGGACAAAAATAAGATTATTGGCGCTCACATAGCTTATCCCTACGGCGCATCCAACAGACAAGTGGAAAAGATTTTGCCTAAATATCATTTAACTGGTTTTTTGTACAATGACAATTTCTTCAGAGCAAACAGACTCAAAAATAACTACCGTATTTCTCGCATCACTGTGGATAAATATATGTCGCAGCAAGGTTTAATTCAGATTGCTAAAAAAGCTTCTACTCTCCGAAAGAAAGAGTAGCTTTAGGTAGCATTTTGTTGTTGTTTATTTGCTTAATTTTGCTCGTTTATCCGCAGGTTGGGGAAGCGCGCCCCATTGTGTCATCGTGCAAAAAAGCTAGTAGTTGTTACTGATATTTGCACGTTTAGATCAGTCCGCGTTTTTTGAGCTTTGCTAGCGCATCTTCTGCCGCATTTTTCTCAGCATCTTTCTTGCTTTTGCCTTTCCCTTCTCCATAGCATTTCTCTGCAACATAAACCTTAGCGAGAAATTTGGGCTGGTGGGGTGTACCTCCTTCTTGGACTGTCGCATATTTGGGCGGAGTCGCTTCACCGTTGGCTTGTACCCACTCCTGAAATCGGTTTTTCGAGTCTACAGTCGATCGCGTTTCCACAACATTTTCGGGCACAGAATCAAACATTTGCCACACAAAGTTGCGAACTTTGTCCATGTCTTGCGTATCGAGATAGTACGCACCAATGAATGCTTCCAAGGTGCTGCTGAGCAAATTTGGATTGGTAATCCCGCCTTCTCGATAAGCTCCTTTTCCGAGCCGCATTTTTAAGTCTAAATTGATTTCAGTAGCAAATCTGGCTAATTGTTTTTCATCTACCAATGCAGAACGGCGGCGAGTCATTTGATCTTCTCCCATTTCTGGGTGACGCTGATAGAGATATTCGCCGCTGAGAAATGTCAGCAAAGCATCGCCGAGAAATTCTAAGCGTTCGTTGTCTTCTTCGCGAAATGTGGGGTTTTCGTTGACGTAGGAACGGTGGGTTAGGGCTTGGCGCAAGAGTTTTTCATTCTGGAATTGGGGAATGGTTATTTCGATTTCTTGTGTTGTGTTAGTTAGTAGCATGGGAGTTTGATAAATGTGATTGATTTTGGAGTTTCGTGTTGTTATGTTGCGGACATGAAAGAGCCGCAGATAGCGGTTTGCTTGGAAAATCTAGTTTATCAAATAAACTGGATTTTTGCTATCTGCGACGAGGTTGATTTTAACAGATATTTCGCGTTTTTGCCGTTAGTCCGCCAGGGGTTTAAACCCCCGGCTAATAGCTGAAGTCCTCTAAAGAGGACTGAAGATTATATTTTTTTACACTGTTTTTAGTCGGTTTAAACCGACTTTCGCTATTAGCCAGGGAATTAATTCCCTGGCGGACTGTGCTGCTTTATGCAGATAATCGGTTGGTTTCTATTGATAACTGTTTTTGATTTTTAAGTTGGGTTTCCATCCTGCACACAAACTAGACAATTCGTCTACATAATGAAAGTTATCCTCACCAACGAGCTTAATCAGTTTTTTCCTTGCACTTTTGCGCCGTGCAAAAACGATGACTGTTTTACTTTCGCGGCGTGCAAAAACGATGACTGTTTTACCCAAAGCCATCAAAACGGCGATTAAACCTGCAAAGTCCCGATCTCCTGAGACTAAGATAACTATGTCAGGAGAAGGCTTAATTGCAACTCGTTTAATACAGTCAAACACCAATTGTTTATCTGCACTATTTTTACCATCGGGAACATCAATGCCTTTAAAACCAAGCTTTTCGGCCCGATTTTTGTCGTTAACTTGATTTTCGTACTGCGAGTTATAGTAAAAATTTTGGCAATCTAAACGCCCTTTTGATTTGGCAAAATCGACCAATAATTCAGCTTCCTTTTGCTTTAAGTGGACGTTCTGACCATCCCAAAACATAGCAACTGGTTGAGACTGGCTTTTTTGTTGGCCTGTGGTTCGATGATTGTCCGCCATTGTATTATTTCCTAAAATTAGGTTGACTGGACAGCCTCGACATATCACGCATCTAGGATTAATGGAACGTTGCCTGTGGATTTGCTCAAAAATGAACATCTCAGCACAGGACAATCTGTTACCACAAAACACTGTAATTTTGTTGGGATTTGATTAGCGTCTTAGCTACAGGATTTATAGAACTGGAAGGAGCTTAGTAGCAGCCCGTTGAAGGGAAATATAACTCTATAATGTTTCGGTTTTCTCAAGCTTGTATCAACTTGTTAACACGACATTAGACTTACTTTCCGCTCAACGGGGTGCTAGAAACTTGTTCCAGTTCTATAAACCCTGTAGCTAAGACGACTCAATCAACATTCCTTAATTTTGAATGCGATATTTAGTTTTAGCTCTGCCTTTAACATAACCTTTTAACTATTGGATGTCAAGTATTAACTAAAAATAATTTTTTTGACATCCTTATATCTGATGTCACGAAGATTTTCGCCCACCTGATACCGCCAGTTACGCACCCTCAGAAACCGGGTTTCTACGAGTTTTTGCCACGACTCACCGAAAATATCCCAAGAAACCCGGTTTCTCGCCTGACAAGGGCGATCGCCCACAAACTCCTCTCCCCGTGGGCCCATCCCGCTTATCGCCAACATTTGAAAACTAAATGTAAAAATATGTTGCAATGTTTCTACTGTTGTGTTAAGTTTAGTTACATAAGGTTGAAATTAAACGAGGTATCCGATCGTGCAAAACAAAGACGCAAAAGTAGGCTTCACAGAGTTTGCTGAAACTTGGAACGGTCGTTTGGCAATGCTAGGTTTTGTGATCGGCTTAGCTACCGAACTCCTCACCGGTCAAGGCATTCTCTCTCAAATCGGTTTGATGTAATCAGCTTAACTCTATACAAGAGCTGTAATTTGTGGCGATCGACCCCCTTTACAAGTGCGATCGCCCCCCGCTAATAAGTCCCCTTCATTGATAACGAAGGGGCTTTTGCATTTTTTATTAAAAATTAAAACCGATGGTACTATCATTTTTTTTTCGTCTGAATATTTATCCTCACTAAGCAATTCCTACCGAACCCAACATCCTCGATTTAGGAGTCAAAGCAGGAAGCTTCACTAAACCGTCCCGTTGGCGAGACCGCAGACTGTTATTTAAAATCATCTCCGACAGATCCGGCATTTCTTGCCTGCAATGGGAGCAGAACCAGTAAATGCGATTGTGGCGAGCGTGGCGGAGCAGTGTAGAAGAACAACAAGGGCAACTATTCATGATATTTTAAACCTTATTTAAGATGTGGAGCGATCGGCAATTCATTGCAGAGATTCACGAATGCAGGCGGATATTAATTTCACACACAACAATTTTTTTTTCACTCACAACGTTGAGTGTCTCGTAAGTACCACTTTTGAAGACTCAGCAGTAACATCACAATCAGAAGCTGAACCATCCAAGGCGCGACAGAAAAACCCCAAAGAAAACAACCTAGTCCGGCCACAGCCACAAGCACAAAAATATCTTGAGAGGTTTGCCAGTAAATCCAGACGGCTGCCAGAGAAACTATCAATAGTAAAATGTAAGCTGAGGGCATAGTCGTCTTCTCCAAAGGTGTCTGCCAACAGTCAGGAGCGATCCCCGACCATGTAATAAAACTAAAACTAAAAACTGAAGAACTTATGAAGATGAGCAACTTGTTACAAAAAGCAAAATACTCCTGCTAATTATTATTTATCCGATCGCTCAGCAGCAGTAATTGTTTTAAAGGCTACAGAATTCAATAGGGGCGATCGACCTATGCTTCCTCCCAGCCCAAAGCTTGAGCCACCATAGCAGCCAAAACCATCGGTTCAAAAGGCTTAGCAATCACACTGACAACGCCCAAATCTGCGAACATTCGCCTGTCGCTAGCGAGAGCCTTAGCCGTCAATAAAATTACTGGAATGTGCCGCGTAGCATCATTAGCTTGTAACTGTTTAAAAGTAGTAGGCCCGTCTTGATCCGGCATCATCACGTCCAAGAGAATAGCATCAGGCTGTTCTGCAAGAGCCTTAGCCACGCCCTCGCGGCCAGAACTCGCCGTCAGGACTTCCCAGCCCCCTACTACCTCAAGACTCACTTGAGCCACTTCCCGAATATCTTCCGCATCGTCAATTACCAAGATGCGCTTGGCATTCAAAATTAACATTTTTTTTAACAATCAGAACTTATTCTCAGATTAAAGGCGAAATGTGAATGTTTGGTAAAGCAAAGTGTTTTGCCAGATCGAACTTTACACTAAATTTTTAAAACAGTAAAATCTTTCCCCCCTAAAAATCGGCTTTTTGACCTCAAATCCCGATTTTAGGCCGTTCCGGCGCATCTATCCTCGCAAAAATGACAATCTTGGACGCACTGCAATTACCAAATAAACCTGGTTTTTTTAATATAACTTTGCCGGCCTTAGCTTTAATATCGTATCCGGTCAATTGACAGCAATAAGATTGGTTCGATCGTTCGGACTTTAGTCCGAAAAAGCTGCTGACTAAAGTCCACACTACGAACCCTGCTGCAAGTAAATCTAAAATCAAAAACTTGTACGCTCGCGACTTGTCGGCTGGCGTAGCCGAAGCAAGCCGAAGTATCTAAAATCTAAAATCGAATACCTTCTGCCTTCCCTTAACTTTGCCCTTCTCCGAGAATTGGCAGACTTAAGAAAAAAGTGCTGCCCTCATCCAAAACACTCTCTACCCAAATCCTGCCCCCGTGCTGCTGCACGATACTGCGACAAATAGCCAGCCCCAAACCAGTACCTCCTTTCTGGCGAGAATCAGAACCATCCACCTGTTGAAAGCGTTCAAAGATAATCTCTAGCTTGTCTGCCGGTATGCCCCGCCCTCGGTCTTTGACAGCAATCACGATAAACGAACTCACTGACGACAAGTGCGGATTGGTGGCGACAGCATGAGGAGACGATAGCGACTTCAAGTCCGATCGCGCTGTCAAATCCCGATCGTGCATCAACTCCCCGCTCAGCCAAACCGTAGCCCCGGGCGGAGAAAATTTAATAGCATTGCTGAGCAAATTTGTCAAGGCTTGAATTAGCCGATCGGGCACAGCCCGCAACAGAGCTTCCACAGGCCTGACGGACAAAATAACTCCCGCCTGTAGCGCCATGCCCTGCATCTCGTCAGCCGCCTGCAACATCAGCTCAGCAACATTGCAAGTTTGTTTGACGGCAGTGCTGTAACTCGACTCCATGCGCTCTAAATCGAGAATGTCGTTGATCAAGCGCACCAAGCGGTCAGTATTAGTGACAGCAATCTCCAGCATCCGCTTGGCTTTGTGGGGGTGAACGTCAAGCAAGCCACTGTTGAGGAGGCCTAGAGCGCCGTGAATCGAAGTCATCGGTGTCCGCAGTTCGTGGCTGACAACCGAGATGAATTCATCTTTCATGCGCTCGACGGCAAGCCGATCGGTGATATCTTTAAAAGTCACCACGGCTCCAATAATTTGGTCTTGTTCTCGCATCGGAGCGACAACGTACTCCACCGGAAAAGTGCTGCCGTCAACGCGCCAAAAAACTTCATCATTAACGCGCCGAACCTCTCCGTCTGCTAAGGTGTCTAAAATTTGAGAACTTACCCGCAAGGGCAGTTTTCCCGTTGGCGTGGCGGCGTAGTCGGCGACAAGTTCAGAAGCAGAATTGATGACTGTTGCAGGCGACAAAAGCTCGATCGCCCGCGAGCATTCTTCGTGAGAACGGTTTATGGTTTCATAGAGCGGTCGATCCATCCATTCCTTCGAGCCGCAGCCGGCCATTCTCACCGCCGCCGGATTGACAAAAGTTACTTTTCCCTGTTTGTTCAACCCGCAAATGCCTTCCCCGGCGGAGAACAAAATCATTTCTGTTTGGTGGCGGAGTTGTTCTAGGGCTTTTTCAACTCGCTTGCTGTCGCTGATGTCGCGAGCGATTGTCGAAACCCCCGTCACCATTCCTTTAGCGTCTTTAATCGGAGAAATCGTCAGGGACACATCTATCTGTTCGCCGTTTTTGTGCAAGTGTACGGTTTCGTAATGGTCGATAGTAGTTCCAGCCCGAATATTTTCCAGAATTTGGGGCATTTCCTTGGGGCGTTCGGGTATTGCTAAAATTTCGATCGACTTCCCCTTAACTTCCGCCGCACAGTAGCCGTAAATCTTCTGGGCTCCTGCGTTCCAGCTTTGAATTGTCCCGGCGAGGGTTTTGCCGACTATCCCGTCGTCAGAGGACTCGACAATGGACGCTAAGCGGACGAGTTCATCTCTAGCTTGCTTGTATTCGGTGATGTCGCGGCCCAAAATCACGATACTTTTGCGTCTGCCGTCAGGGTGAAATAGAGGTACTTTAATCACGTCGTAGATTTTCACAGTACCGTTCGATCCGGGAATCACTTCTTCACCCCTAGAAAGCGTACCTTTTTCCCACGCGGCTCGATCGCTCACCTCGCACGCCTGCAGCGCCTCCAGATAAAAAGGGCTGAGTTTTCCTAGCTGAGAATCTGTCAGGCCGCGGTATTCATCTGCTGATAGCTCGAACAATTCCAGTATTGCTTGATTTGCCTGCTGCCATCTGCTTTGGCCATCTTTGAAGCAGACAATATCTGGCATGGCATTCATTAGCAAGTCGAGATAGAGGTTTTCTCGCAGTGCAGCTTCCGCCTCGGCCCGCTTAGCGATTTCCTGTTGCAGGTTTTTGTTGGCCGTTTGCAGCGAATCAATTAACAAACTTTCGCTAACAGTGTGTTGTTTAATTATTTCTTGGAGTCTGTGAACTTCTAACGACAGCTTCCTGCGGGCCAACAAATTTTCTACCCGCAACTGCAGTTGGGCTGCATCTGCGGGAGTTGCGATTAAATCGTCAATTCGGCGATCGAGTTTTTGTGTTTGCTGCCCAAAATGCGGCTCGGTGAGGGCGGGGGTTTGGGATGTGCCGAGGAGCAAAAACGGTAAAAATATCGGCTCGGCGGCTGTTTTTAATGCTTCTATCAGCGGCCAGAGGCGATCGAAATTTGCCTCGTCGAGAATGCACAAGTCAAAAGCAATTTTAGGAATGTGAACTTCTAAGTTTGGTTCGCAAGTGCGATCGGGTACGATCACCTCATGTTGAGTGTTGAGGTGTGCGATCGGCAAATTAGGTTGTTGGTGGCGATCGACCAAGAGCAAAATGCGGTTCATTGAATTTGATTTATTTCCTCATAAATAATGATTTAATTTCATCTGAATTCACTTGCTATCTGGTTTGTCGTTCGGACTTTTTTCCTCGGAAAATGCAGGACTAAAGTCCGAACGATCGAACCTCTTTTCTAGCTGGTTTGTCGTGAGAACTGAAGTCCTCGGAAAATACAGGACTAAAGTCCGAACGATCGAACCTCTTTTTTCGCGATCGACCTACCGGACACAATCAAACATAATCTGACAACTGACAACTGACTACTGACTCTTTACGGCATTCCGATCGCAATCAAAGAATCGAACGGCATACAACTAGAATAACGCTCCCCTTCCGATAAAACCGCAATCAGCTTCATTTGCCAGTCTGGCATAATTTGCAAATCCGCCCAGGGTACTGCTATCTCCAAACATTTATCCAGTCCCACTTGGGTTCTGCTGATGCGGGGATGCCACTCATCGCCCTCTCCTGCTTCTTGAAACCAAATCGATTTCGTCAGCAAATTAATCTCTAACTGATGGTGGAACCGATAGTTGAGCGGTGCTTCGTCGGGCCAACCCGACAGTGGGATCGGACTGTTGTGCATCGTGCGATCGGGATAAAACCAGAACAAGTTTAACTGCGGCGGGCAATCAATACCCGGCCGCACCCCAGCATTGAAGTCGGCGCGCAGGTAAAAATTCAAGTGATCGACTCCATACCAAAGCCGCTGAATTGCCGAACTCCGGTGCATTGTACCCCTTGCTCCTCCAATTTCAATGCGGCCGGCTTTGTCCCAATCCTGTTCGTTGCCGATACCGTCGATAATCGGGTGAATAAAGCTCAGCGGTTCGCGATCGCCAGCCGCGTGATGCGGCTCTACTTGCCGCCGCACTTCCGGGGGTACAGCCTCGCCGAGAGCTTCGTAAATTCCTGCTACGTGTTCGCGAAATAACTGATCGAACATAGCATCTTGATTTGACGTGTGGCCTTCGCCAAACCACCAAAACCAGTCGGAACCTTCGGCCGCATAAAGCGCTTCCCAAGCTTCGGGATTGCTTTCTTCCGTGGCTTCTGGATGGTTTGCCAGCATTTGTCTCGCGGCCCCTAACAAGTCCCAAGCGCGATTTTTTGCCGGATCGCCGATCCAAGTTGTCAGGGAACCGTCTACCCAGGAACCAGTGTGCAGTTGGGCTGCGGGTATTGTTTCGGTGGCTGGGAATTTGTCGAGAAATTCCGAAACTGTGACTAATTTGATATCTGGATTGTCGCTGAGAGTTTGATAAAGTGATTCTAAGAACGGTTTGCCGTCTTCGGGATAGAATTCCCAGCAATTTTCGCCGTCAAGGGCGATCGTCACCAACCAGGGATTTTCTAAAGCTGTTTCGCCGCTTGACTGTCGGTGTTTGAGAGTTCTGCCGATCGCCTCCAAGTGTCCCACCAAATCTGAGGCTGCTTTTTCCGGTTCCATCGAACTGTAAGTAAACCCGATCAAATCAGACAATCTGTGGTCTCGAAATACGATCGCCAAATCGCCATCAGGAGTTTCTAAACGATAAGGACGATACAACAATTCTGGCTCGTAAACATTCCCCGCCCCATCCCGGTTAAAAAACTGTTTAATTGTCCACCCCAATACTGCCTCATCCGAGACAATCCATTTAAAACCTTGTTTAGCAATGTAGGGCAAAATTTCCGGGCTAACCGCCTGTTCCGACGGCCACAAACCGCGCGGTTTGCAATCAAACCTTTCTTGATACATTTCCCAGGATTTTCTCAAATGTCTGGGAATATCTTCTGCCCACTCAAACCGATGTTTTGGCAGAGTCATGTTAGGAATAGCTACGCGGCCGCTGTTGGTGTCGGCAAGCAGCGGTAAAATCGGGTGCGTGTAGGGGGTTGTGGAGACTTCCAACTGTCCCTGGGCTTGCATTTTACGGTGCTGGGGAATGATTTTTGACAGTATTTCTTTTTGTTTTGCGTAGATGTTTTTTCGGTCTGCCAAGCGGAAACCTTGTCCTTGTTTCAGCCACCCGGCAATCTCGGGGTCATCCCAAAACAGCGGATCGATCCAAGCTAAATTGTGCCACGCCAGCAAATCCCCAAAATCCTGGACAGTCCAGTTTTCCAAGCACCACTGAATGCCTTTTTCCTGTCGCTGAGTGTAGAGTTGAGCGTACCGGGGATGGGGCTGAATCAGGGTGTGGTAATTGGCATCAAAGAAGTGTTCTAAAACAAACTCTTTTTCTTCGATGTTTAAATCATCGGCTCGCTTGAGAGTTACCGCCAAGTAAGGGTCTAATGCTTTGTCTGCGATGCAGTCTTCTATCTGCAAAATTAAGGACGGAACCAGATTTACTGTTTGATGCAGTTTGGGATATTTTGCCAGAATTAGCACTAAATCCAAGTAATCTTTGACTCCATGCAGGCGCACCCAAGGCAGTCTGTATTGAGCTTCTTTTGCTGTAGCGGATACTCGGGATTTATACAGCGGTTGGTGTTGGTGCCAAATGAAGGCTACGTAAAGGGGGTGAGACATCGCATTTGGTAATGGTAATTCAAAAAAAGGTAACAGTCAGTTGACTGTTGACTGTTGACTGTTGACTGTTGACTGTTGGCTGTTGGCTGTTGGCTGTTGACTGTCGGCTGTTATTAGTTAATGCTTTCGGGCCAATTGCCAACAACCAATTGCCAATTACCAATTGCTTTCCTACCAACAACCAATTGCTTTCCTACCAACTGCCAATTGCTTTCCTACCAACTGCCAACTACCAACTGCCAACTAACTAATTACATTACCTGTTCGACTTCGGCAATTTCTGGAATTGCTTCGCGCAGGCGGCGTTCAATACCCATTCTCAGAGTCATTGTGGAACTCGGACAAGAACCGCAAGCTCCTTGCAGTCTCAAGTGTACTACCGGGCCGTCGATTTCTACGAGTTCGACGTTGCCGCCGTCGGAAATCAGGTAGGGACGCAGTTCATCGAGAACTGTTTCCACGTTATCTCTGGTTAGTGCTAGTGTCGTCATAGTTTGCCTCTGAAATAATTTCTTGATATTGGGTTTATTCGATCGTAGCCTGAGTTGCTGCCAAATCCAGCCGTCTTGGACGCGCAACTTCGATTTTTAGGGTGGGCGACGGGCCGCGCACCCCAGTCTGTAAGATTAAACTACTGCTGGTTGCAGCAGTTTGATGTTGGAATAGTTAAATTCGGTTGTTGTCAGTTGACCTTTTTCTTTCGATCGCACTACTTGCTTCGTCATGACATAATAGTCGTCTATTTTGTCAAAGGTATCTTCAAATTCTAGTTCTTTGATGATTTCGTTGGTTTCGGGGTTGCGGAAAACCGCATCGTAGTGGCTAGCCAAAGAACCTTCGGGAGTCTCCAAGCTTTTGTGCGTGTCAATGACGAAAGCCATGCGGCCCATCACCCGGCTGACTTGACAAATTGACAGACCTCGGATTTTATAATTCGAGCCCATTGAGTCGCCTTTCACTAGAATATCCACAGCCTCGCTGCTGTCCTTCTCGCCGAGGGTGAAGCTATTTTTGCCGTGAGATTGTTCAAATGATGAGCGCTTGCGGTGGGTCACAATGTCCCGCATTTGGGTGTAAACGCTCTGCTTCACTTCCTCGTCTGCAATACCGCTGACTTCTACGCTCATGTCTGGTTTGATGGAAACATGGCCCGTATATACTTCGTCGCCTTGTTTGAGTTCAATATCGGCACTGTAGCCGGGAAAGTTCGCATCCCAGGTGTAGCGGTGTTCGTAAGCAGCGCGAAACAAATCGCGAGCGTTGGCTTGCTCTGACATAAATTCCTCTTTGTGTTGACACCCATCTAGTTTAGCTTAAGGGCCGGCTGGCCCCACATTCAGCGCATAGGCGGTTTCCCGACTCTCGCACTAGCACTTCTTGAGGTTGCTGCTGCAATCTTGATTTGAGCGCAACAAAAATTTACTTTTTTTGTCGGTTGCTACGATCGAAAATAAACTTAAAACATAGCTGGTTGTTGAGTTCGCGATCGATCGCGATACACTAATCTTAGTTATGGGTGATCTTGAAAAAAACTTTAGTCTGCTTGATAGAAGTTACACCTGTGACAACTATTAGATTCTCCCCATTAATAAAATGCTAGAAATAGTTTACAAATACTTAAAAAAGTTGCAGGAACAAGCTAGCGAATTGCCGCCCCCACAACAGGCTATTTTCACAAAAACTGTAGAAAATTTATCCAATTGTTTGCAGGAAGTGGCAGCCAGCATCCAGTTAGAAAACGCGAGCGATAACGAGGCCAAGCTGGTTGAACTAGAAAAAAACAATCGCCTCTTGGAACGCACAGTAGCGCAGCAAGCAACGCAAATCAGACAGCTACAAGAGCAGTTAGAAAAAGAAATGAGACAGCACCGCAGGGACAATCAAGCATTAACTAAAAGCGAAGCCAAGGTGCAAGCTATCCTGCGGAATTCTCCCGATATCATTAGTATTATCGGCTCCGACGGGGGAGTCCGATACCACAGCGGAGCTCTGCAGCGGGTTTTGGGTTACAACTCCGAAGAAAGAATTGGTAAGTTTCACGGCGAGTTAATCCATCCAGACGATTTACTGGCTTGGCAGACCTATTTTGGCAAATTGCTACAAGAGCCGGGAATTGCCGGGCCGATCGAATATCGGAAACGCCACGCTGACGGTTCTTGGATCTGCATGGAGGCGACAGGTAATAGTTTGGTTCACGATTCTAGCGTGCAGGGAATTATAATTAACTCGCGGGAAATCCGAGAGCGCAAGCAAGCAGAAATCGCACTCCGAGAGTCGGAATCGCACTACTTAGTTATGTCGAAAATCACTTCGGATTTTGCCTATTCTTTTAAGGCACTCCCAGACGGCAAGTTTGTGGGCGAGTGGGCTACAGAAGCTTTTGAGCGCTTCACGGGCGTGCTTCCTGAAGAATTAGAATCGTTTGGTTGGTGGAATTCCCAACTCGTTCATCCCGATGACAAGGAAAGGTTAATTAAACAGTTAGAAGGTTGTAGTTTCAGCCACACGGGAGCAAACGAGTACCGAATTGTTAATAAAAAAGGCGAGGTGCACTGGGTGCGCGATTGCTGGCAAGCGGTGTGGGACAAAGCTGAAGGGCGGGTTGTTCGTTTGTGGGGCGCTTGTCAGGAAATTACCGATCGCAAGCAAGTAGAATTGAAACTGCAACTCGCGAACGAATTAATGATAGCGCAGGTGGCATCAGCACCGATAGCGATTAATTGTACCGGCAATGATGGCCGTACTATTATCTGGAACCGTGCCGCCGAAAAACTTTTTGGCTGGACTGCGGCGGAGGCTTTGGGGCAACCTTTACCGAATATTCTTCAAGGACAAAAGCAGAATTTTTCCGCGCTACTGACATCGGCGCGTAATGGCTTACTGCACAAAGGTTTGGAAGTGTGTTTGTTGAAAAAGGACGGTAGTTCGATCGATGTTTGGCTTTGGGCGGCACCGGTGCGAGGTGCTGGCGGCGAAACCATTGGCATTATCAACATATTTTCTGACTTTTCAGAACGCAACCACATAAAGGAGGAACGCCAAAAACTAGCAGCGATCAAAAATATGAAAGAACCTTTTTGGGCGCGCTATGTCAGCCCTCCCGAAACTACAAAGAAAAAGGGCGATTCTTAGTTCTATCAAGCAGAGTTTAAAGATATTAAAGGTGCGAAATTACAATCTTCGCATAGCAATATCATTGGGATAAAATAATGCTTACAAGTTTGTAGTGAGGACTTTAGTCCTCTGAGCTTTATCAATACTTCGGACAGTTTTTAAGCAGCAAGAGTACCATAGGATAGG
Organism: Microcoleus sp. S36a_B3; assembly: GCF_036700745.1. Lineage (NCBI taxonomy): Bacteria > Bacillati > Cyanobacteriota > Cyanophyceae > Oscillatoriales > Microcoleaceae > Microcoleus > Microcoleus sp. S36a_B3. The sequence continues at coordinate 88,310 of NZ_JAUBPN010000023.1, forward strand.
ACTGACGAGAGGTTAGGGTGATTTAAAATCAAGTTAGGGTCTAAATCTAACTTGTTAATAAAGGTGTAAAGTAGATGGCTATTAAATTCTAAGCGTTTGTAAGATGCCATTAAAAACACAAAGGGAGCCGGAGATGAATGACGATTATAAGCTTCATATTTTGCCAAATTTAAAGCAATGAGACTGGAGTTAAAATGAAAATCAAGCCGTTGACTACCAC